>JAZGJJ010000185.1 GCA_036482575.1 Thermodesulfobacteriota bacterium | reverse complement strand
ACCACCGACGGAGAGATAGTCCGGGTGGACGAGATCCTCTCTAAAAAAGAGCACGAAATCATGGAGGTCTGAGTTGCGGCCCCGGGGCGCAACAGGCTTGATTTATCTTGAGATTCCGGGACTTTTGTGGTAATTTCTCCCCATGGATAATATACCCCCAGATAAGCTTCCCACCCATATTGCCATCATAATGGACGGCAACGGACGCTGGGCCGAAAAGAAGCGGCTTTCGAGGATTAACGGCCACCGCAAGGGGATAGAGGTCGTAAGGGATGTGATCGAGTTCTCGCGCGAGATCGGCATCCGTTATCTTACCCTCTACACCTTCTCCAGGGAAAACTGGAACCGGCCGGCCGTGGAGGTCAAGACACTCATGGCCCTCCTCGAGGAGCACATAAGGCGCGAGATACGGAAGATGGTGGATAACAACATCCGTTTCCGCGCGGTGGGCAAGATCGACGAACTGCCCCGGAGCGTAAGGGACGTCGTAAGCGAGGCCGAGGAAAAGACCGGCGGGTGCGACGGTATGGTGCTCCAGCTGGCCTTGAGCTACAGCGGAAGGGAAGAGGTTGTCGATGCCTGCACGTCCGTCGCGAGGCTGGTGAAGGAAGGCAAGCTCGCCCCCGAAGATATAACCGTTAAAACCTTCCAGGACCACCTCTATACCGCCGGGACGCCGGACCCTGACCTCCTTATAAGGACGAGCGGGGAGAGCAGGATATCGAACTTCCTGCTCTGGCAGATGGCCTACACCGAGATTCACGTAACCGACGTCCTGTGGCCGGACTTCACCAGGGGCGACCTGGTAGCGGCCATAAAGGACTTCCAGACCAGGGAGCGAAGGTTCGGCCTTACCGGCGAACAACTCGTGGGTGCGGTCGGGTAGTTACCGGTGGGCGGGTATCAGTGGCCGGTTATCGGTTATCAGTGGTCGATTATCAGTTAACGGGTAACTGACCACGGGTAACTGATAACCTTTTAACCGCCTTTGAGGGAGGGTAGTTCTGAAAAGAGTACTGGCCGGTCTCGTCCTAATCCCGGTAGTCGTCTGCATAGTCCTCTACACGTCCGCGTTCTGGCTCTCTCTGGCGACCTTACTGGTTACCGTCCTTGCCCGGTGGGAGTATAACGGCGCTATCCTGAAGCATACCGGGGAGGGGGGGGAGGGGGGAGTGGGGAGTGGGTGGCTTGCCGGGGTACTGCCCGGGGCTTTTATGCCCCCTCTTTTTTACTTGAGCGGTACGGAGCTTCTCCCGCCATATCTCCTGGGGCTGCTCCTTATACTGTTTGCAGTACGGTTCTTACGCGGGGAGGAGCTCGCCGGGGCGCTCCCGTGGGTCTCGGAGAGGCTCCTCGGCGTGGTGTATATAGCCGTCCCTCTTTCCTACCTGATCGTCTTGAGGGAGACACCGCTCGGCCCATGGTGGATACTGTTCGTCTTTATCGTCATATGGGCGAACGACACGTTTGCCTACTACGTGGGCAGGGCGCTCGGCAGGAAAAAACTCTGCCCGAAGGTAAGTCCGGGTAAGACCGTGGAGGGGGCGGCCGGGGGGCTTCTTGGCGGGGTCCTGGCGGCCGTCATTTTCGTTAAGTTTGCGGAGCTCGGCATGGCCCCGGCGGTTATCGTGGCATGCGCCCTCCTTCTCGGGGCGCTCGGGATAGCCGGCGACCTCGTAGAGTCGGTACTGAAGAGGGGGGCCGGGGTCAAGGATTCCGGCTCCATTATCCCGGGACACGGAGGGGTGCTCGACAGGCTCGACAGCACGCTCTTCGCCGTACCCGCCATGTACTATTGCGTGATATGGCTCCTATGACCAAAGGCGTTTCAATACTGGGCTCCACCGGCTCCATCGGGCGCAGCACTCTGGAGATAGTAAGGCGGCACCCGGACAGGTTCCGGGTGGTCTCGCTCGCGGCCGGGACGAACGTAGCGCTTTTAAAAAAACAGGTGGAAGAGTTCCGGCCGGAGTTCGTCTCGGTCTTAAACGAAAAGGACGCCCCGGAGATAGGCGGGGGTACTGAGGTAGGCTTCGGCGGGGAGGGGGTGGAGAGGGCCGCCACCCACGGCGGCGCGGACGTCGTGGTCTCGGCCATAGTGGGCTCGGCCGGGCTGCTCCCGACGCTTGCGGCCATACGGGCCGGGAAGGACATAGCGCTCGCCAACAAGGAAACACTGGTCGTCGCCGGCAAGCTGGTGATGGAGGAGGTGGAGAAAAACGGGGTGCGCCTGCTGCCGGTCGACAGCGAACACTCGGCCGTATTCCAGGCGCTCCAGGGACACAGGAGGGAAGACGTAAGACGCATAATACTGACCGCATCGGGCGGGCCTTTCCTGAACCGTCCCATCGAAGGGCTCCGGGACGTCACCCCGGAAGAGGCGCTGAAACACCCGAACTGGTCCATGGGCGAGAGGATAACCGTCGACTCGGCGACCCTTATGAACAAAGGGTTCGAGGTCATGGAGGCAAGCTGGCTCTTCGACGTGCCCATGGAGAAGATAGACGTATACATCCATCCCCGGAGTATTGTACACTCTATGGTGGAATACGTGGACGGCTCGATAATGGCCCAGATGGGTCCGGCCGACATGAAAGGGCCGATATCCTACGCCCTTGCCTATCCCGAGAGGATAGATGACGGCGGCGCCCCGTTCGACCTTTCCGCCGCGCCGCTTGAGTTCATGCAGCCGGAGGACGAGAGGTTCCCGTGCCTCGGGCTCGCCAGGAAGGCCATGGAGTGCGGCGGCACCGCACCGGCGGTCCTGAACGCGGCCGACGAGGCGGCCGTCGGGATGTTCCTCGATGGGAAGATACGTTTTACGGAGATATTCACGACCGTCGCCGAGGTCCTGGATAAGCACGAGCCGCGGGCGGCCTCCTCGGTCGAGGAGGTCCTCAAGGCCGACAGGTGGGCGAGGGAGGCCGCCGGAGAGATAGCGGCATCGGCACCTGCGGTAACGGTAAAAACCTAAAAGGAGCGAAGAAGACGTGGGATTATCGATAATAGCCTTCATATTCGTCATAGGAATAATCATATTCATCCACGAGCTCGGCCACTTCGTGGTCGCCAAGCTCTCCGGGGTGGGGGTGGAGACTTTCTCGCTCGGCTTCGGCCCGAAGCTTATATCCATAACCAGGGGGGGGACCGAATACCGGATATCCGTCCTGCCGCTCGGCGGCTACGTTAAGATGGTAGGCGAGTCTCCGGAGGAAGAGGTGAGCGAGGCGGAGCGGGAAAAATCTTTTACCCACAAGCCTCTTTCGAAACGTGTGGCAATAGTGATGGCGGGCTCCGTGATGAACGTGGTGCTCGCGCTGGTCTTGTTCCCGGTAATCTACATGATAGGGATTCAGGCGCCGGCCTACATGGGCAAGGTGCCGGAGGTGGGCTCCGTAAAGGAAGGTACGCCCGCTTCCGAGGCCGGAATACGGGAGGGAGACATAATCGCGGCCGTCGACGGGAAGGAGATGGAGGACTGGGAGGACCTGGGCATGATACTCTCGCTAAGCCCGGCTCAACCCCTGAAACTCATGGTAAGGCGCGGGGAGGAGAGTTTCGAGGTTACCATCGTCCCCGGGGTCTCGGAGGAGACCGGCGCCGGGTTGAGCGGTTTTTATCCCCCGGCAAGGCCGGCCGTGGGGATCGTTACCAAGGGCGGGCCCGCGGACCGGGCGGGGCTTAAGACCGGAGACGTAATAGCGGCCGTGAACGGGGAGCCGCTTAAGCGTGCCGGGCAGATCCAGGAGATCGTCGGCACGAGCGGTGAAGAGAGGTCGTTCCTCGTGGAAAGGGACGGAGAAGCGTTCACCGTCAATATCGCCCCGGAGTTCAACGAAGGCGCAAAACTCTTTCTTATAGGGATTACCATTCAGGAAGAGTCCGTGCTGAGAAGCTACGGCTTTATCGATTCGATCAAGCTGGGGTTGGATAAAACGCTGGAGATGGCCGTGCTCCTCTTTGTGGTCTTAAAGGGGCTCTTCTCCGGCGTCTATTCGGCCAAGAGCGTGGGCGGACCGATTATGATAGCCCAGATGTCCGGGATGGCGGCCGAGACGGGAGTAGCCAGCCTCCTGACGCTCGTAGCGCTCTTGAGCCTCCATATAGGGCTTATAAACCTCTTCCCCATCCCCGTGCTCGACGGAGGGTACCTCGTCTTCTTCGCCATAGAGTTCTTAAGGGGAAAACCCCTGAGCGACAGGGTTATGGGCATGACCCAGCAGGTGGGCTTCGCAATGCTTATCACGCTTATGGTCTTTGTCACCTACAACGACCTCGATCGGGTTTTAGACATAAGCCGGTTTTTCAGGTGACCGTGAGGGTGCTCGCGCTCGATACGTCTTCGACCTCCGGGAGCATGGCTGTGGTCCGGGACGGCATTGTCGAGGCGGAAACCAACATTGAGCACGTAGGCACCCACGGCGTCTGGCTCATGGGGGCGCTCGACGCGCTTATGAAGGATGCCGGCCTCTCGCTCCGGGATATAGACCTCTTCGCCCTTTCCGTCGGGCCGGGCTCGTTCACGGGCTTGAGGATAGGGGTGAGTACGGTAAAGGGTCTTGCGTGGGCCCTCGGGAAAGGGAAAAAAGGGAAAAAAGGGGGGAAAGAGGTCGCGGGCGTATCCACGCTCGACGCCCTCTCGATGAACGCCCCTTCAGACGGCTCGCTCGTCTGCCCGCTCCTCGATGCGCGCAAGGGGGAGATATATGCCGCGCTCTACCGCCCGGGTAACGGTAGCAAGGATGCCGGAGGGGAGGGGGGGGAGGGGGGATGGGGGATGGAGACGCTCCTTCCGGGCTGCGCCTTAAAGCCGGAGGAGTTGATAGAGCAACTCTTGAAGTTCGGGCCGGGACCGGTAACATTCCTCGGGGGAGGGCTCAAGCCCTACTCGGGGTATATCCGGGATAGTATAAAAGACGCCGTCTTCGCCCCGGAGGAGTTATGGCGGGTCCGGGCCGTAAACGTCGCCTCCCTCGCCCTTGAAGGATTCGGAGAGCGCATGAGCCCCGAGGCGCTCAGCCCGCTCTACCTGAGAAAGTCGGAGGCCGAGCTTAAAAAGGCAGCGTGCTCTGTTGACAAGCCCCGGTCCTTTGGGTAACATTCTGGTGTAATATGAAGTGCTTTACGGATTTTCAACTTACCGGGAAGGAGGTGTTTTGATGGGAACTGCGGACGAGGAAATTTCGGAAAGGCTTATCCGGGAGAACGATGAGTTCCGGAAGATACACACGGCACACAAGGAATATAAGAAACAGATCGAGGAGATGTCGAGGAAGGGACACCTGAACGCCGAGGAAGAGTTGGAGATGGCGAGGGTGAAGAAGCTGAAACTCGCGGCCAAGGACAAGTTGGAGATGGCGCTGTCGAGGCACCGCTGAGGGAAAAGTAAAAAGTAGAAAGTAAGAAGTAAAAAAAAGGAAGGGCACGGGTCTACGCGTTCATGAGAAGCGACAGGGTGAAAAAGGGGTTTGAGAGGGTCCCGCACAGGGCCCTTCTTTATGCCACGGGCATACCAAAGGGCGAGATGGGAAAGCCCTTTATAGGGGTTGCTTCCACCTTCACCGATATCATACCGGGTCACATCGGGATGCGCGACCTCGAGCGCTTCATAGAGAAGGGCGTGCACAGCGGAGGGGGCTACCCCATGTTATTCGGCCTTCCGGGGATATGCGACGGCATAGCCATGGGGCACAGGGGGATGCACTACTCGCTCCCCTCCAGGGAACTTATAGCCGACATGGTCGAGAGTATAGCCGAGGCCCATGCTTTCGACGGCATGGTGCTCCTTACCAACTGCGACAAGATTACCCCCGGCATGCTCATGGCCGCGGCGAGGCTCGACATACCGACCGTCATAGTGACGGCCGGGCCCATGATGACCGGTCGCTACAAGGGGCAGAAACTTTCTTTTATACGGAACACGTTCGAGGCCATGGGCCGCTTCAAGAAGGGGGAGATATCGAAGGAGGAGCTTGATGCCTGCGAAATAGGTGCGTGTCCCGGGGTGGGGAGCTGCCAGGGGCTCTATACGGCCAACACGATGAACTCGCTCACCGAGGCAATGGGCATGAGCCTTCCCGGATGCGGCACGGCCCCGGCGGTATCGAGCGAGAAGAGGAGGATCGCCTTCGCGAGCGGGGAGAGGGTGGTCGAGCTCGTAAGGAAGAACGTAACGCCGAGGAAAATTATGACGAAGGCCGCCTTCGAGAACGCCGTAAGGGTGGACCTCGCTCTCGGCGGCTCGACCAATACGGTGCTCCACATACTGGCCGTGGCCAACGACGCGGGGGTAAAGCTGCCACTGGAAATCTTCGACAGGCTTTCGAAGACCACCCCGCACATAGCCGCCATAGAGCCCATAGGCAAGCACTACATGGAGGACGTTCACTGGGCCGGGGGCATACCGGCCGTAATGGCGCGCCTTAAGCGGAAGATAAAGGACAACCCCACCGTGTCGGGCCGCAAGGTCAAGGCGATAATCGAGGACGTAAAGTACATAGACGGCACTGTCTTAAGGCCGCTCGATAAGCCCTTTCATAAAGAGGGTGGCATAGCGGTTCTTAAAGGCAATCTCGCCCCTAAGGGGGCGGTCGTGAAGCAGTCGGGAGTGAGCTCGAAGATGATGCGCTTTAAGGGCAAGGCCCGCGTCTTCGACTCCGAGGAGGCGGCGATGAGGGCGATTATGGGAGGGAGGATAAAGGGCGGCGAGGTTCTGGTCATCCGCTACGAGGGACCAAAGGGCGGCCCCGGGATGCGGGAGATGCTCGCCCCGACGGCCACGCTCATGGGCATGGGGCTCGGCGAGTCCGTAGCGCTTGTAACCGACGGCCGTTTTTCCGGAGGCACCCGGGGGCCGTGTATCGGGCACATCTCGCCTGAGGCAATGGAGGGGGGACCCATAGCGCTTGTCAAAAACGGTGACATTATAGAGCTCGATATACATAAGAGGAAGCTTGAGCTAAAGGTTACAACCGATGAACTTAAAAAGAGAAAATCGCGCTGGAAGGCCCCTGAGCCCAAGATAAAGACAGGCTGGCTCTCGAGGTACTCGAAGGCCGTGACTTCGGCCTATACGGGCGCGGTACTGAGGTAATATATGAAGATGACAGGTGCACGGATATTGATCGAGTCCCTCCTTAAAGAGGGGGTGGACACCATATTCGGCTTCCCCGGGGGGGTTGTGCTGCCCATCTACGACGTGCTCTACGACTCCCCTCTTAAGCACGTGCTGGTGCGCCACGAGCAGGGTGCGGTCCACATGGCCGACGGCTACGCGAGGGCCTCGGGCCGTCCGGGCGTGGTCGTCGTGACCTCGGGCCCCGGCGCGACCAACACGGTAACGGGCATAGCCACCGCCTACATGGATTCCATTCCGGTGGTGGTCTTCACAGGCCAGGTGCCTACCGCGCTAATCGGCAACGACGCCTTCCAGGAGGCCGACATTGTGGGCATAACGAGGCCGTGCACCAAGCACAACTATCTGGTGAAAGACATAAAGGAACTCACGAAGACCATAAAGGAGGCGTTCCACGTGGCGACGACCGGAAGGCCGGGGCCCGTGCTGGTGGACCTGCCCAAGGACGTGCTTATCGCCATGGCCGAGTTCAAGTACCCGGCAGCGGCCGAGCTGCCCGGCTACCAGCCGAAGTACAAGGGGCACGGGGGGCAGGTCAAGAAAGCCATGGCCCGGATACTGAAGGCCAGGAAACCGGTCATATACGCAGGCGGTGGGGTCATACTGTCGGATGCCGCCCCGGAGTTGAAAACACTGGCGGAAAAGCTCCATATCCCGGTTACGACGACGCTAATGGGCATGGGCGGCTTCCCGGGCACCCACTCGCTCTACATGGGCATGCTCGGCATGCACGGCACGTACGCGGCCAACATGGCGGTCACCAATACCGACTGCCTTATAGCCATTGGCGCGAGGTTCGACGACCGCGTTACCGGCAAGATCGACGAGTTCGCCCCGTACGCGACCATTATACACATTGATATCGACCCAACCTCCATAAGCAAGAACGTGGAGGTGGACGTGCCCATAGTGGGGGACGTCAAAGGGATCTTGAGGGAGATGGGGAAGATACTCCCGAAGCAAAAGGAGTTGAAGGAGCATGAAAAGGAGCTCCAGCCGTGGTTGAAGGAGGTAAAGAAGTGGGAGCGGACCCATAAGCTTTCCTATAAACCCGGCAAAAAGGGAGTACTAAAACCCCAGTATGTGGTAGAGAAGCTCTACGAGCTTACCAAAGGGAACGCGATTATCACGACCGAGGTCGGGCAGAACCAGATGTGGGCGGCCCAGTTCTTCAAGTTCAAGAAGCCGAGGACCTTCCTCTCTTCCGGCGGGCTCGGAACGATGGGCTACGGCCTTCCGGCGGCCATAGGCGCGCAGGTGGCATTCCCGAAGAAGACGGTCATAGACATAGCCGGGGACGGCTCCATACAGATGAACATTCAGGAGATGGCCACGGCCGTGCAGTACAAGCTGCCGGTGAAGGTAGCCATCCTGAATAACCGCTACCTCGGCATGGTCAGGCAGTGGCAGGAGTTCTTTTACGACAAGCGCTACTCGCACACATGCATGGGGAAGCTCCCGGACTTCGTGAAGTTGGCCGAGGCGTACGGAGGGGTGGGGCTCCGGGCCAGCAAGCCCGAAGAGGTGGAGGCGGTAATAAAGAAAGCTCTCAAGGTAACGGACAGGCCCGTGTTGATGGACTTCGTGGTGGCGCCCGAGGAGGGCGTATATCCCATGGTGCCGACCGGAGAGCCTTTAAATAAGATGCTGCTCGTATAAGGAGGCCATTCCATGAGACATACGATTTCCGTTCTTGTATCGAACGAGTTCGGCGTGCTGTCGAAGATATCCGGGCTCTTCTCCGGGAGGGGCTTTAATATAGAGAGCCTCTGCGTGGCCGAAACGCTCGACCCCGAGGTGTCGAGGATGACCATCGTAACGCGCGGGGACGACAAGGTCATCGAGCAGATAACCAAGCAGCTCAATAAACTCGTGAGCGTCTTGAAGGTGCACGACCTCACCGCGGAGGAGCATATCGGCAGGGAGCTGGCGCTTATAAAGGTCTCGGTCGCGGCCGAGAACAGGGCCGAGGTCCTTAGCATCGTGGACATATTCAGGGCCAAGGTGGTGGACGTAAGTCCCAGGAGCTACACCATAGAGACCACCGGGGACGAGCAGAAGTTAAGGGCCATAGTCGAGCTCTTGAGACCCTTCGGCATAAAGGAGGTCGCGAGGACCGGGCGTATCGCGCTGTCCAGGAGCCATAGGGCCAAGCAAGGGAAATAATGGAAATAAAAGAAATAAAGGAAAATAAAGGAATACAGGAAATACAAGGGAGTGGAAAGGGAGGAGAGCAATGAAGGTCTACTACGATAAGGACGCGAACCTCGAACTTATAAGGGATAAGAAGGTAAGCGTAATCGGGTTCGGCAGCCAGGGGCACGCCCACGCGCAGAACCTTACCGACAGCGGCGTCGACGTTACGGTGGGGCTCAGGAAGAGCGGGGGCTCGTGGAAGAAGGCCGAGGCGGCCGGGCTCAAGGTGGCCGAGGTGGCCGACGCCGTAAAGGGCGCGGACGTGGTGATGGTACTAATCCCGGACGAGATCCAGGGCGAGGTCTACGCCTCGGAGATCGGGCCTAACCTGAAGGACGGCGCCTATCTGGCGTTCGCCCACGGCCTCAACATCCACTTCGGCATGATAAAGCCCGTCGAAGGGGTGAACGTCTTCATGGTCGCCCCCAAGGGGCCGGGCCACCTCGTGAGGCACGAGTTCACCAGGGGCGGCGGGGTTCCCTGCCTCGTGGCGGTCCACCAGGACCCCTCCAAAGACACCCTCGATATCGGGCTTGCCTACGCCAGTGCGGTAGGGGGGGGAAGGGCCGGCATAATAGGGACCACCTTCAAGGACGAGACCGAGACGGACCTCTTCGGCGAGCAGGCCGTGCTCTGCGGCGGGCTTACGGCACTCATTACCTCCGGCTACGAAACGCTCATAGAGGCCGGCTACCCCGAGGAGATGGCCTACTTCGAGTGCCTGCACGAGACGAAGCTCATAGTGGACCTCATATACGAAGGCGGCATATCGAACATGCGCTACTCGATAAGCAATACCGCCCAGTACGGAGACCTGACCAGGGGGCCGAGGGTTATAAACGCCGGGGTGAAGGCCGAGATGAAAAAAATACTCGGCGAGATCCAGAGCGGTGAGTTCGCAAGAGAGTGGATGGACGAGCACAGGGCCGGAAAACCCGTGTTTAACGGCCTTACGAAACGCGGGGAGGCCCATCCTATAGAGGCTGTCGGGGAGAAGCTCCGCGCCATGATGCCCTGGTTGAAGAAGGGCAAGATAGTGGACAAGAGCAGGAACTGAGCGGGGGGGGGGGGGGGAACGGTCTCGATGCGTATTCCAATAGCCGGAGAGGGGTGGCCCTTTATTCTGGCATCGTCCTTTGTTTCGGGCATAGTATTGCTTTCCGGGCCGGGGTGGCTCTTTTTATCTTTCCTGCTGATTA
>JAZGJJ010000184.1 GCA_036482575.1 Thermodesulfobacteriota bacterium | reverse complement strand
CATGTGGGGCCTCGGGAAGTGCGCGTAAATTTTTTTTGCCGTACCGGTCTACTTATTTTATTCCGTTCTATTTGTTCCTCCCACATCACACAAAAACCCCACGCACCTTTATTTCCATTATTTCCATCAGCACACAGCCCTTCCATAAAGAGTCCCCCTGCCCCCCTGCCGGGCGGCCGGGTAGGCGACTGTAGATAGTGGGTGATTTTACGCCTTTTTTGTGGGATAATAAGCCGCAGTGGTTTACGCATGGGCGGCTTCAGAGTGTGGCACCCGGAGGTTGATATATGCCTGCCTTTAAGTACAGGGCTACGGACGCGAGCGGGAACGTCATCCTGGGAGACCTGGAGGCTCGCGAGGAGAGTTCTGTCGTGAGCATGCTCCAGAGCCAGGGCTACATCCCCATAGCCATAGAGCCCCGGATTGAGGAGGGGGAGCGTCCCGAAGCCCCCCTCATTAACCTCTTTCAACGCGTTCCCCGCCAACAGGTCATCAACTTCACCCGGGAGATGTCAAGCCTGCTGAAGGCCGGGCTCCCCATCGACAGGAGCCTTAAAACACTTATTGGTGTCGTAGAGAATAAGCGCTTCCGGGGGGTGCTGAAAGACCTGCTCCGGGCAATCGAGCAGGGCAGCTCCGTTGCCGACGCCCTGGCGAAGTTCCCCGGGGTGTTCCCGACTTTTTACATCAGCATGGTGCGGGCCGGGGAGGCGAGCGGCACACTGGATAAGGGACTGCTGCGGCTTGCCGCGCTGATGGCCAGGGCGCAGGAGCTCAGAAACCAGGTCGTTTCCGCCATGATATATCCGGCCGTCCTGGTCGCCTTTAGCGGCCTGTCCATTGTATTCCTGCTGACCTATGTAATCCCCAGGTTTGCAATGACGTTTTCCGAGATGGGAGACGCCCTCCCCGTGGCTACGGTGCTCCTGATGAAGGTGAGCGCGACGCTTATAGCCTACTGGTGGGTGTTTATCCTCGCCGTCGCGGCGCTTTATCTGCTCTTTCGCGCCTATACGAAGAGTGCAGGAGGAGGGCTGGCCTGGGACAGGCTGAAGCTCGGCATGCCGATGGTGGGCGATATTATCCGCAACGCCGAGGTCGTAAGGTTCTCAAGGACCATGGGGACACTTCTCGAGGGCGGGGTCCCACCGCTCAGGTCCCTGGAGATAGTCGGCGGCACCATAAATAACCGGGCCGTGGCCGAATCCGTAAGGGCGTTGCACGACAACATGAAGCGGGGCGAGGGGCTCGGGGTGCCGCTTAAAGAGGCGGCCATCTTCTCGCCGATGGCCGTTGAGATGATAGCCGTGGGAGAGGAAACGGGGAGGCTCGACGAGATGCTCCTTGAAGTGGCGGACACCTTCGAGCAGCAGCTGAAGGAGCGGGCAAAGAGGTTCCTTGCCATGCTGGAGCCGCTCCTGATAATCGTCATGGGGTTGATCGTCGGCTTCATAGTGGTATCCATGCTGCTCGCTATCTTCAGCGTAAACGACATACCGTTCTGAGGAGCGCTTATGAGACGAGCTCGCTTAAAACGACTAAAACACCTAAAACAATTGAACAGCGCGGGCTTCTCCCTCGTGGAACTGCTGGTGGTAATGATAATACTCGCGCTCCTGGGCGCGCTTGTGCTGCCGAAGTTCATAAAGCATGTGGACCCCGCCAAGCTCAAGGCGGCCAACGTACAGATAGAGATGCTCGGCACGGCCCTCGATACGATGCGCCTGGACATAGGGCGCTACCCCACGGGCGATGAGGGGCTTGAGATGCTCAGGGCCGACCCCGGGGACGTGCCCGGGTGGAACGGCCCCTATATCAAGAAAGAGGTGCCGCTGGACCCGTGGAAGCGGGCGTATGTATACGTATATCCCGGCGAGCAGGGGGATTACGACATTATCTGTTACGGCGCGGACGGGACCCCCGGCGGTACGGAGGAAAACCAGGATGTCGTCAGCTGGAAGGGCCTTGAATAGCAGCGAGAGCCGTGGCGCGGGCTTCGTACTGGTGGAGCTCATAGTGGTCCTGATCATCGCAGGCCTGATGGTGGCCTTGACGATCCCCGTCTTTACCTCCTCCATGGAGGGGCTCCGCCTAAAGGCGGCCGTGCGGGATGTGGTCTCGACCATGAAGCACGCCAGGAGTACGGCGGTATTCCGGCAGATACCGCAGAAGGTAAGTTTCGACCTGGACGCCGACACCTACCGGGTGGCGGCTCTCGTCGCCGGAGAAGACGACGGCCTTCCCGATGGACGCAGGAGGGAGGTCGCGCTCCACGCCGACCTCCGTATCTCGGCCATGGAGTCCGGCGATGAGAGAATCGAGTCGGGGGAAGGCCATGTAGTCTTCTACCCCGACGGAAGCTCCAGCGACGGGGCGGTTACGATAAGGAACGAGAAGACGGATGAAGTCTCTACGGTCACGGTGGATATATTTACGGGGGTGGCGACGGTCAGCTTCGGCGACGACCGGGGATGAGAGGGGTTTTAGCCTCCTGGAGGTGCTGGTCGCCGTCCTTGTGCTGGGGGTCGCGCTCGGGACCATCATGACGCTCTTTTCCGGCGCCCTCAGGTCGGCGAGTATATCGGAGGAGTATTCCCGCGCGGTGCTGCTCGCCAGGAAGGGTATTGAAGAGACGATGCTCCTGGGCGAGCTCGTCCCCGGAACGGAGACGGGAAGTTTCGAGAGCGGCTACGAATGGGAGAGGACCATAACGCCTCTTCCTTTATACGGCGAGGACGAGGCGGGGTACTCCGAGGAGTCTCTGCCCTTCAACCTCTACGGGGTCGAAATGAGGGTTACGTGGCGGAGCGGGGTGAAGGAACGGGCCGCCGTCATAAGGAGCGAGGTCCTCGTGGGCGAAGACGAGCTTATCGAAGGGTGATGAGGATGGGCACCCGGGGCTTTAAAAAAGAGGGACGGCCGGGGGGCGCGCGCGCGTTACCAATCGCCGGCGGGGGCTTTACCCTGCTGGAGCTTATCGTCGCCATGCTCATACTGAGCCTGGTGGCGCTGCTGGCAGTTCAGGGGCTGCGCCTCGGCCACAGGGCATGGGAGAAGGGGGAGGCGAAGGCGTCGCACCACCACAGGGTGCGGATAGCGCTGGATACCGTCTTCAGGCAGATCTCTTCGGCCTACCCCTTGTCGGTAAAGGACAGCGAGGGCAAGGACTCGCTTCTCTTCAAGGTGGAGGGCGAAGAGCTGCGGTTCGTAACGACCCGGCCCGTGGGACGCGGTCAGGGGGGGGGAGGGGGGGGGCTCTTCTTCGTCGTATACGCCCTCAAGGAAGATATAGACTCGGGCGAGTTATCTCTGGTCGCCTACCAGCGGCCCGTTTATATGATAGAGGACTTTAAGGAGTTCGACGTCTACAGCTTTACCGAGGAGGAGCGGGCCGAGGAGCGGGAGATAACGCTTATCGCCGGTGTCACCGGCGTGGAGTGGCGCTATTCGTGGAAAGAAGGAGAGGAAGGGGAGGGGCCATTTGAGGAGGGTTTCGATGACGAGAAGAACTCCCTTCCGAGGGAGGTCACGCTCTCCGTGGGGCACAGGGAGGGGGGCCGCGACTACTTTACCGAGGTCACGGTGCCCGTCATGATGGGGCTTAAGGCTCCGTTCCAGTCCGTAAAGACCGGGGAGAGTTAACCGATGCGCGGGAAGCGGATACTTGACGATAGCGGCGTCGCCCTCGTACTGGTGCTCTGGATAACCGTACTCCTTAGCGTCATAGTCGGAAGCTTCGCCATGTCGATGCGTACCGAAGCCCGGGCGGTCAGTAACTTCATGGAGGGGTCGAAGGCGTACTACCTGGCCAGGGCCGGTTTTACGCGGGCCGTGACCGAGCTCTTGAAGGATAAGCACCTCCCCCCGGGGGAGTTTCAGGAAGAGGGCTGGAAGGTGGACGGCACGGTCAACACCTTCTCCTTTGACGGCGGGTACGCCGAGGTAAGCGTTATGGACGAGGGTGGAAAGATGGACCTGAACGCGGCGACAAGGGGCGACCTTGTAAGGGTCTTTGCCGCACTGGAGCTCGACTTCGACCAGAGGGACGTGGTGGCCGACTCCATCCTGGACTGGCGCGACGAAGACGACGTGCGCATGGTTAACGGCGCCGAGGACGGCTACTACATGTCTCTGCCGCGGCCGTACGGGGCAAAGGACGCCTCCTTCGAGGCCGTCGACGAGCTCATAAGGGTAAGGGGCATAACCGGCGAGCTCTTCCACGGCACCGGCGGCGACCTCCGCGGCGACGCCCTGGATACGGGCGAGCCGCAAAGGCCGGGACTGGAGGAGCTCTTTACGGTCTTCACCCTCTCGGCCGGGGTCAACGTCAATACCGCGTCCTTTACCATGCTGACCTCCATACCGGGCATAGATGAGCTCTATGCCCGGGAGATAATCGACATAAGGGAGAGCGACCCTTTTCAGGGGCTGGAGGAGCTCATGGAGGTGGTCCCGGGGTTGAGCCCGGGCGCCGGCTCGAAGCTTACCTTCTCATCGCCGGAGATATACACCATAGACGCGGAAGGGGGCCTGGACGGAACTCCGGCGAGGCGCTCTTTCAAGGCCGTTATAAAGATAAAGGGCAAGAGCGACTACGAAATCCTCTACTGGAGGGACGGTTGAAGATAACGGGCACCTTTTAGACTATGGAACTGTCGAAGACATCTTTGGGAATAAGTTTCGGGGACGACCGGGTCGACCTTGTATGCCTCAGGCATGCCTGGGGCAAGACCATTATGGTCGACAGCACCTCCATTCCCTTTACCTACGGGATGGAGGCGGAGCTCTTTACAAAGGGTGTGGCGGCCTTTATCGGTGCCAACCGCCTTGGCGCGGTCGAGCCCAATGTCGCCATCAGGCGAAAGGACGTAGTGCTCCTGACCACCGACCTGCCCGTGCCCGTTGAAGACAACTTGAGGGAGGTCCTCGGCTACGAGCTCGACAAGTACACCCCGTTCTCGAGGGACACGGCGATCTTCGGCTTTAGCAACCTGGGCCGCACCAAGGACGGGAGCAGAGTCAGGGTGCTGCTCGCGGCTATCGATAAGGAGCGCTTCAACTACTACCTCGACATACTGAGCGGCGCGGGGCTGAGCCCGCAGTCGGTGGAGATAAGCTCGGCCGCCCTTGCCAGGACCCTGCCGCACGGTAAGGGCTCGGGCGTGGACGCAGTTTTTTACTCGGGCGCCGACACCTGCGAACTCCTGCTTGCACGCGCGGGGAAGGTGGAGTACTCAAAAGCCCTTGCAAGGGCCGACCTTAGCGCGGAGGCCGTGCTCAAGGAGTATCAAAAAGCCCTTGCGAGCGCCGTCGAGCACGGGGGCGGGGAGATGGAACGGGTGGTCGTCTGCGGCGACGAGGGTTTTAGCAGGGATCTCCTTACATACCTCTCCGAGGGTATTGGCAAGGAGGCGGTGGAAGTGGTGGAGATAAAGGGGCTGGATACGGCCGGGGGGGGGGACGCTTCCTCCAGGAGGGTGGCGCTCGGCTGCGCCATAAGAGGGATCTCCGGCGAGATTCCCACCACGGACTTCCTGTCCCCGAAGGTGCGGGAGGCACCCGGGGCGCCCAGGGCGGCCGCGGTCGCCGTGGTGCTGCTGGCCCTGACGGCCCTTATGTGGACGGGGGAGCTCGCCGTTCGAATATCCAAGGAGAAGAGCGCCCTTCAGCGGATCGACATGGAGATAGCCGGACTCAAGGGTACGGTGGCGGAGGCCGAGGATATCAGGGGGGAGACCATGCTGGTGGAGGGCAGCCTCCAACAGATGGAGGGCTTCGTCGCGGGGAAAGGGGCCTTCCTTCAGGTGCTCGGAGAGCTCACCGACGTCATTCCCGACGACAGCTACCTTACCATGCTCAAGTACCACGACGACGAGATAGAGATGTTGGGGCGCTCGACGTCGGCCGTTACGCTGCTGTCGCTCCTCGACGCCTCCCCCATGTTCGAGGACGTGCGCTTCTCCGCTACTATGACAAGGAAGAACGCAAGGACCGCGGCCAGAGCGGGCAACAAGGCCGCTACCAAAGACAGGGCCACGGAGGAGTTCAGGATCAAGGCCACGGTGGTGCGTAAACAGTGAATATAAGCAAAAGAGTTCAGGGGTTGCTGGCTATTGCGGGCGTCCTGGCGCTGCTGGTCGCGGGCAAGGCGGTTTACGGCTTCCTTGTGGCTCACGAGCAGACCCTCCATGAGAAGGTCGAGCTCAAGGCCGCCCTGCTGGAGCGTTACCGGAGCACCGTGGAGGCGAAGAAGGACTGGGAGCCCAGGAGAGAGCGGGGCGCGGAGGCCCTCAAGGAAGCCGGCGGGCTTTTGTTCAAGGCAAGGACCCAGGCCCTGGCCGCGGCACGCCTCCAGAAGTTCGTACAGACAAAGGCCAGGGAGCACAAAGTGAACGTTAAAAGCGTGCGTATAGCGAAGGCTGTAACACTCGACGAATACAGCAGGGTGTCGGTCGTCGTGGTCACCGAGAGCGGTATAAGGGGCCTTGTCGACCTGCTCCACGATATCGATACGAGCGGGAGGCTTATGACCGTCTCCGCGGTTACCGCGAAAGGCTCCGTCATCAAAGGGAGTTCGCGGTTGAGTACGACCCTTACGGTAGACGGGCTGGCGGTTATTGAAGAAGGTGGCTCCGGTTAGGGTAAATACGCGGATATGGGTAGCCGGGGTGTTGAGATGACGAGGGCTCTGCTCTTCTTACAGGTAGCCGCGCTGGTCCTGGCCGTCTTTGCAGGCGGGCGCTTTGTGCGGACGTTGTTTGTCGACGTGGCCCCCGGCGGCGCGGCGGGCGAGGGCGCGGGGAAGGACGCCGCGGTACTCTCTTCTCCCGGAAGCACCCTCCGGGAGGGTGGTGACGGGCGGACAAAGGCCGGGGAGCTCTATGCCGGCATTATCGAGCGCAACCTCTTTCATGACGCCAGGAAGGAGGGCGCCGGCGAAGTGGCGCCTCCGAGGCCGGCGTCCAGGAAGACGCCGAGGCCGGAGCGGAGGTCGAAGTCCGTCGTCCTCGAGGGCATAATCATAGTCGGCGACTACAGGGCCGCCGTGATAAAAGACATCGGGGCGAAACGCCGCGGCGCGCGCCCCTCCAGGAGGGTACAGGTGGGGGACGCTATAGGGGATA
>JAZGJJ010000183.1 GCA_036482575.1 Thermodesulfobacteriota bacterium | reverse complement strand
GCTCTACCGGGCCTTTGTCCGGAGACTCGGTCGTAGCGGCCTTACGGTGGCCGAGGGGCTCTTCCGGGCGCAGATGGAGGTCGAGCTCGTTAACGACGGCCCGGTGACATTTCTTATAGACAGCAGGAAAGTTTTTTAGTAGAGTGTCCGCAAAAGGAGGTAACGGATGAAGAAATTTTTTATGCCTGTGGCGGCGTTGGCGGTTCTTCTATACGGCGTTGGCTGCGGCGTATTTAACCAGGCGGAGGTGAAGAGCGGCTCCGAGGAGGCTTCGGTTGCTGAGGCCCCGGCCGCGGAGGCCGCGCTTGATGAAAGGGCGGAACTAAAGCTCCCCCCGGCGATGAAGCTCATGCAGAAGAAGATGATGCGTAAGCACCTGGATACCGTAAGCGAGATCACGGCCGCGCTTGCCGCAAGCGAGCTCGACAGGGCCGCGGAGGTGGCGAGGACCAACCTGGGATGGAGCGAGGAAGAGGAGACGAAGTGCAGGAAGGTTTCGAGGCTTAGCGGCAAGGGAGAGTTCCTCATCCTCGGCATGGCCGTGCACAAAAAGGCCGACGAACTTGCCGACGCCGCCGAGGCCGGCGACAGGGACGGGGCCCTTAAATCCCTGGCCGGACTTATACACAACTGTAACGAATGCCACAAGACCTTCAGGCACTGAGTGTGGAGGGGGAGGGGGGGGGGGATTCCCCGCCACGGCAATTTTTTTCTTGCAATTTTTTATAAACTCCTGTAATAAGCAAGTGTCCGGAACTAATATCGTACTGGCCTTTTAACCGATAACCAGCAAGAGGAGGTGGAGATGGCAAAGGCAATGACAAAGTCCCAGATAGCCGCCCATGTGGCCGAGAAGGCGGGCATTCCGAAAAAGCAGGCCGTCGAGATACTCGAAGAGATTGCGAGCCTGGCCTACAACGAGGCGAAGAACTCGTTTACGCTTCCCGGGATAGGCAAACTCGTTCTGGTCGACAGGAAGGCCCGGATGGGGAGGAACCCCCAGACAGGCGAGCCCATCCAGATACCGGCCAAGAGGGTGGTTAAGTTCAGGGTCGCAAAGGCATGCAAGGACGCGGTGCTCGGCGGTTAGGAGTTTTTTCCCGGGGAATCATCCCCGGGGGATCATCCCCTCCCTTTCGCAAGGACGTCCCGCACTTAAAATATTTTTTTGATAATAAAGAAAGGCCCCCGGTTTCTGACCGGGGGCCTTTCTTTTGAAATGTCCGTTCCTTTATTCCTCGGCGGCGCTGGAGAATCTATATGAGGAGACGATACCTTTCTTGAGCGTGATTTCGAGTGTGGACGTTGAGGTGCGGCTCATGCTCTTGTTCTCTATTACCCCGCCGAAGTAGGTCGGGGTCCTGGTCTCTTTGTATTTATAAATGAGTTTTTCCGTATCTCCGGCGGAGACCACCTCTCCCGGGGGGCCGAAGGTGTCTATGACCGCCTTCCTCGTGGTCACGCCGGGCACTATCTTATCCACCGTGGCCTTTTCTATGGGCCTGTCGCCGCTGCGGTTTGTGACCGTGGTGCACCCCGCAACCGACAGGGAAAGCAGTATTGCTATTGCCGCGATAGTTTTCATTCTTCGTCCCTTATTCTTCGTTCCCTACTTCGCCGCCTTCGGCCCACTTTGTTCCTTTGCCTCGCAAGCCATTGCCACCCCGTCCCTTGAGCGGCTCTTCACCACGTACATGGCCTGGTCGGAGAGCTGCAGGAGTTCCATCTTGTCCCTGGCGTCCTCGGGGTAGGAGGCAACGCCGAAGCTGGCCGTCATGCGGTAGTTAATGCCTTCGTTCTTCAGGAAGATGTTCTTCTTGAACGCCTTGCGCAGCTTCCCGGCGACGATACCGGCGTTCTTCCTCGTTGTTTCCGGCATGACCACTACGAACTCGTCCCCGCCGTACCGGCACACGACGTCGATACTCCTGACCGAAGAGCGTATAAGCGCGCCCAGCTCGGCCAGGAGCTTGCTCCCGCACAGATGCCCGTGGGTGTCGTTCACGAGTTTGAAGTAGTCTATGTCCAGGAATATTACCGAGAGGTTGCCGTCGAACCTCCGTGCCCTTTCCACCTCGCTGTCGAGGCAGTGGTTGAGAAACCGTGAGTTGTAGAGTCCGGTGAGGTCGTCGGTTATGGTCAGCTCCTGGACCTTGTCGAAGAGCATGGCGTTCTCTATGGCTATGGCGGTGTAGTCGCCGACGGCCGTAAGCAGCGTCAGGTCGTCCTCGTCGAAGCTGTCTCCCCCGGCCTTGTTTACGAGTTCGATGGCCCCCAGCGTCTTCCCCCTTGTTTTAAGAGGTACGCAGACTACGGACTTCGCGGCGAGCTTAGATTTCCCGCCCGCCTTACCCGTTTTATTGTAGAACTTCCGGTCTTTGGAAACGTCGGGGATAAGTACCGGCTC
>JAZGJJ010000182.1 GCA_036482575.1 Thermodesulfobacteriota bacterium | reverse complement strand
GTGGGGTGGAAGGCCGGGATTCATGCGAATGAAGCTGATAAAAGCGGTATCTCATTGAAAATACATGCTTTTTTCTACTTCCCCCAGACCACCCCTGCGGCCTTCTCCACACTCCGGCCGCCGAAATAGAAGATGATTACGGTCATCATCACGTCCTTGTGCACCTCGGAAAGCGGTATCTGAGGATAACCGATATACGGAGCCAAAATGGTCCAGGTAAATATCCCTAGTACTAGAAAACTCCATATAGGCCGGTGGGTTACGGTAAGTATGCGAGTCCAGCCCGGAGTCCCCTCGGCCTCTTTCATGGCGAGCTCACGCGCGCCCTGGACATCGGCTATGGTGGCCTTGTACTCCTCAAGGGCGAGCCTGTCGGCCTCCATCCGGAACTTAGCCTTTTCCTCCTCGCTCATGGACTCCGGCAGGTAGTGGTCCACGAGCTTTCCCACCACCTTGCCTACCGTATTCTTTATCAGGTCACCTACAATCGGTGTCATAGCCCAAGCCTCCTCAGTTCGCTCTTCATGTGAAAAATCTCGTCCCTTGTGGCCGCCAGGTCCTTCTCTTCGACATATACCAGGATGCACTGCAAGCGGTCCCGCAGCGCACCACCGATGTGCTACCGCACGGTCAACGTGTATGCGGTCCCAATAGTCATTTCATCCGCAGCCCACAGGCGTTTGCCCTGAATCTGAAACACCATCATGGTGCTCCCTGATCTCTTCGGGCAGTGCCCTTATATCCGCTATGGCCTTCCTATCGTCCATCGTTTACCAACTCGAAGTGCGGCAGGTCATGGAAGTTCTGGTCCTTGAAGCTAAAGTCCCCGTCCCAGTCCCCTCCCCACCTTATCTTTACCCCGAGCCGGTCCGCCACGGATCTTACGTAGCCGCCGAAGTGATAAAACCGCCTCATGTCCTGCCAGTCCACGGGGTAAGGTATGACATCCACCGCCAGGCTCGGGCTCTGGTTGTGCCAGCTCTCGGGCCAGCTTACCTTGCTCCTGCCTTCGTGGAAAGCCCTCTCCTGCTCTGCCTCGGTCCTGTGACCGCATATGACGGCGCAGTCATATCTCTTTATGACCTCGTTAAGGAGTCCCTGCAAGTCGGGATGCACGGTCGCCAGGTTGACCCTTGACCTTGTTCCGAACTCAGGCATCTTATCTCCCCCCGAAAAGCTCTTTAACGTAAAGCCCGGCCATGGCCAGAAACCCTCCGAGCGTTCCCCAGAGGCCGCTCTTTACCTCTATCACCGCCACCTTCCTTTTGAGACAGGCCATGTCCTTCCTTATCTCGGGGATGTGTTTCGTGCGCTCCCATATTTCCCCAAGCATGAAGTCATGACTTTTCTTTTCCTCTCCCATTAAACCCTCGCCCTTATCTTCACGCGGTCGGTGAAGCCCGGTGTCTCGGGTATCTGAAGGGAGGCGTGTGACCTCTCATCTCCCGGGCTTACATTGCCCTGCAGATCCTCGAGTATTCCTTTCCCTTGTTTCAGGTTGTCGGCCCTCCACTTAGCGGTGTCATAGTCCCGGAGGTCCACAAGGCATATCTCAAGGCCGTCGGTGGACGGGTCTTTAGACCAATAGTCCGCGAAGGGATGCGGTACGGCCTCTATCCGGCCCTTGTCGTCTTTCGGGAGCCAGACCGCCCCGTTATACGCCCACGGTGGGTCTTCCGCTTCGTAGGCCGATACTATCTCCCCTGTCGAGACGTTTCGCAGGACAAAAAGGAAATGCCCCCACCTAACGTTGCCTATCATGTACGGCGGGGAGGCCTGAACGTAGCGCTGTTGTGCATAACCCGTACCAGAAGAACCATTACCATAAAATCGGCACCCTGTAGCCGTATAGCTGGTTGACAGATTGTCGTCGTAAAATCCTCGGTGAGCTATGTCCGTGTTAGACCCCTTAAATACTGGAGTAAACCCGTACTCCCCCCCGGGGAGTATGCCTGACTGTCCATAATTTGAATTGGAGACGGTTTTACTCACCGACCCGGTCGTGGTGGAGAGTTTCGCCTGCACCACCACCCCGTCTCCGAGAACGACGCTCTTGGAGTTCACGTTATCGTGGTCGTGGTCCTTGGCCGCGGTGTAGCCATCCCCCAGCCACTCCTCGATGTGGATGAGGTTCTGCCGTATGGCCTCCATCAGGGTCTCGTCGAGCGGACTGTCCGCGTCGCACTGCCCGGCCGTTATGCTGTTCCAGCTATAAGTCGGTGCCGCCATTTAATCCTCCTTTACAAGGGCTGTGATGCGTGTGCGTGATGCGTGATGCGGGAAAAAATACCGTTATGCGTTACCATATATAAAACCCCGGGTCGTTCCCCGCCCCGAGCTGGTTATCGGCGGCGTCGCCTATATAGGCGTACTCCTTCTGCGCGTCCGTCGCGCCGTCCCAGTCGGGATAACCGGCCGGGGCGATAAAGCCGTAGTTCCGGTACATCTTCGTCTGTATGGCCTCTATCTGTACCTTCGAGGCCGAGAAGTCGGGCCTTAGAGAAGTAATCATCATCCGCTCTTTATTCCAGCCGTCCTGCCCCTTGTCACTCGCCTCGTCCGTGGTGAGGTCCACGAAGTCGGCCGGTTTACGGAACTCGGAGTTCCACGCCACGTTGTTTATATCGACATGGAACCCCACCGTGGCCACGGGGTTTCGGTAACGGAGGAGGAGCTTGCCCGCCAGATACGCGGCGTAATCGTCGCCCTCAAGGGAAGATATGGTTATGGTGTCGTTCTGATTGCCGGCCGGAAGGCTTGCCGTAGTTACGAGCACCCTCGCCCACTTGGTCTTGTCGGCATCAAAGAGCTGATACTTGCCGTCGTTCGTGACCTCCACGGCCTCGCCAGCCGTCCCTCCCGGGGCCGCCCACGAGAGGGTGTTGTCGGCCTGGTTGTAAGTGAGCGTGCCGCTCCCCGTACCGTTTGCGGCGGAGGAGTGGTATATCGTCACCCCGGTTATATTGGAAGGCTGGGTGTACGTGCGTGTTCTTATCCACTTGCTTTTTATATCCTTTGTCTTAACTTCATCCCATTCCCCGCTCGACTGCGACGACGCGTCCGTGGCTATATAGATGCTCTCGTAGTTCTCCGGCTTGTCTCCTCCGCTTTCGTCGTAATCGTAGTAGACGACCACACGGTTGAAGAAGCGGTCTTTATAGCCGGACTTCTGGGAGAAGGAGTCCTTCAGTATGTGGCTGTCGTCGTTCCACTCCTCTACGGTCTGTCCCGGCATCGGGGGTGCGAAGTGCTTAAAACTTATCTTCTCCCCGTCGTGTACTATAAAGGAGTTGGTCTCTATCTGGAGCTCGTTCAGGTATTTATTGGCGTCTTCGGGCTTGGTCAGGACCCTGTCGAACTTCCAGCCGGGCATCCACGAGGACTGTTCACTGTCGAACCGCGTATCGTCCACGTAAGACGCGCTTATACCGAGCTGCGTCTTCAAGATATCCTGCATTACGTCGACCGGGTTGGTATCGCGGTAGTCCAGGTACTGGGTCCTGGTGGAGTTCTCCACGGGAATTTTTTTCGTCCCTTCGACCTGAAGTTCGTCGGCTATAACGATGGTCAGGTCATCGCCTTTCCGGGACCAGTCGAGAACCTTACCCGTGAACGTGGCGGCGTAGTCGGCGTACTGAAAGGGGGTCATCCCTTCGCCCTGGGCGACGAAGCCGTCCCTCCGGGTGACGCGGCGGTTCTTCAGGTACTCGTCCCGGATCAACTCCTTAAAATTGTCCCGCCCGGATATAACGACCGTAATCTGTCCCCTGGTGGAGTAGCCGCCCTTTGTATCGAGCTTGTTCTGAAGTGAGGAGACGGACTTCAAAACCGGCAGGACGTCCGGGAGGCCGCCCGTGTGATAGCCGAACTTCCTGGTACCGCCGTCAAGGGCGACCTCGATAACCACGTTAGGGGTGTTCCGCCCCTTCTTGAGCTCGGCAAGGTAAGCGGATGTAAGGGTTATGGCCATCTATTCTTTCCTCCCCGTAAGCTGTATGGTGACGTCTCTCATTAGCCCGGTCCTGTTGAACGGGTTCCTGAAGCGTGTAGACGGCCTCATGAGCCATACATCGGCGGGGTTATTGGCGCTCTCCCACGCGACGAAGAAGTTTTTGAGTCCGTGGTCGTCGTGCCACGCCTTTATCTTACTATACAGAGCGGCATCCGAATCATCGAACCGGAACCTTAGCTCCCGTTCCGTGTATTGAGTGTGTATCCCTGTCACGTAGCCGCCATAGCTCACACCCACCTTCGCCTTTGTCTCCTGCTCATAGGGGTCGAAGGAGGCCGTGGCGTAGTCGAGTTCGGTCTTCCGTCCCCACACGCATACGGCCATATAAGGGGTCGTGGAGCCGTGGCCCGAAATCTTGAGCCGCCAGTACCTTTTGGCACCCGGGTCGGTGAACTCTTTCAAGTAGACCGTATCCGCGGACGGAGCCTCTCCAGTGAAGGCGTCGTTTATGTCGGCGGCGAAGTTATCGGTCGAATACTGGAGCGTAACCGTGGCGCCTGCGGTGTTCATATTATGCCCGAGGATGGCGAGGTAGTCGGCCTGCTTTGTATTCCCCGCTCCCGCGTCGTAGGTTATATACTGCGGGTCAGCGAGCCCGACGTCCTCTGCCTTCCACATATTGGTTTCAAGCCAGTTGTGGATGTAATCCGCGTCGTAGTCGCCCGTGCTCTCCGTGCTCGTGGCGGTGAGCGTGGAGCCGGAACTCCCAAGCATCGTATCGTAGTAGAACTTAACTTTAGACCACGTTGCCAAATCTATCCCCCTTTAAACTTCTTAGACTTCTTAAACTTCTTGAACTTTCCCCTATGCCTCCACCGTTTTTACCGTCAGGTTTATGTCCCTATTTTCAACCGCGTCGTTTATCTGCGGTATGATGTCATTTTCCACTATCTCGGCCCAGTTCTGCTGGCTCAAGGGGTTGTAGATACTTACCGTTATATTCTGTGTCCGGAGGGGTTGGTTATCCCCGAGAGCCTCCGGCATGCCGGTACCGCCTGAAGCGAGCGTGGGCACGCCCCCGCCGCCGCCACCGCCCGCACCCCCGCCCGGCTTCGTGGCCTTTATCTGCCGGACCCTCGCCAGGCCCTGGGCCAGGACCATGGCGGCCGCCGCGATATTCGCCGGGTAGGGAAGAGAGCGGAGCGTTATGTTGAACGCCGTGTAGGCGTCCATGAGGGCCTGGGCGACGTTGAAGGCCTTCATGAGATTAAAGAGCTTTTTATTGCTCGACCCGGTCGCGGCGTATATGTTCTGCATGAAGCCGACGGCGGAGGCAAAGGTCGCCTGGTTGGCTTTGAGCTTGAAGTCGCGCTCCTTTGCGGCGTAGCGTATCTTCAGCTCGGCGGAGTTCCTCTCTATCTCGGACTCGGCCAGGCTGCTATCCGCCACACGCTGGATACGGAGGTCGTCGAACTCCTCTTGCATGGCATTCCTGTTTTCCAGATATATCCTTTCGATGTTGAGCTGCTCCTCAAAGTCTAATGCGCTTACCGGGCCGGAGCCCGATGAATCGCGGTGCTCGATGGTGGAAAGGTACTCGTCGTAGATCGAACTTCCCCCGGTCTGAGCATCGATATACTTCTGCACTTCGGGGTCGACAGGACCGCTGTATTTACGTATATTGTCTGTTGGGCGTCTATACCTCGGGTTATTGTTGCCCCACTCATGAGAGCCAGAATAAAATGCTCCTGGATTATCCTGTATATACCTAAGATTTTCAGATACAATCTCTACAAAGGTTTGAATTAGATACACCGCATCGGAAATTTCGCTTCCAAAGCGTGGAATATGCCCTACAGCCTTTGCAATATCGGATTTATTATCCTCTATGTCAGCTATTCCCCCCCAAAACCCTCTCCCAGAAGAGTCGCCACCCTTCTTTTCAAACGAGCTAAAGCGCTCCTCTAAACGACGCAGATCTTTCTCAAGTGCCGGTATATCGTCGCCTGACACGGCTATCTTTATCTCTACGGTTATCTCTTTTTTATCATCCATTGTTATTAGCCTTCCTTGACTCTCCCATGCTTTCCGGACTGTAAATCCTATATAGTTAGAGAAACCGACAGGACCGTTTGACCGGACCACAGGCATGAGCCAACCGTCCAGACTCTTCCATAAAAAAGAGGACACGTTTCATATGATATCTCGTGTCCTCTTTTCATCGGTCCCCGGTACTTACGGGGGCCTCTTATGTTCTTAGCTTCCCTGCGATTAGCCTCTTATAGCATTAAACCTTTCACCCTCACGGCCCAAAGAGAGACTTCTTCTTCGCCTCATCCGAGAGCAGTACCACTATCACCCCATAACCATGCCTATTAAACTTAACGCCCAATTCTACGCTCTCTTCGCCTAAACCCCACATGGCGATATAACCATCGCTCTTGTTTTCAAAAAGACTCTCGTCTATATCCGTTATGCGATTGTAAATCTCAGACGGCTCGCCGTACTTTCCCGTCAACTCATCGAGTATAAAAGAAGCCCAGTCTACTACAAACTCCCTGCTGTCATCATCTGGAGAGAATATGGAAACAGCGACCAGCTTGCCTTTCACATATGCTACAGCAATAGTTCTAAACTCATAACACTTCTGTCCGGCGCCATCTTCTCTACAACCAACAACCCTCTCCCGGACCGAAGAGCCTGGAGACTTATCCGGATTCAAAAAAACTACAAGCTCAACGGGTGGCATAACATCGGGATCGCCACTCTTATAGGATAGGGGGTCATACTCCAACGAGGTGCATCTTACGAGGTCGTCCACCTCCTCGACCGTCATGCCGAGGTGGAGGCCCTTGAACCCAAGAGTCTTGAACTCTCTCGCCTTTACCTCATTGCAACTAAGCTGTTCGTCAGGCTGTCCGTCCGCACACGAGGGCAGGAATAGTAAAAGAACAACGGATAACGCGACAAGCTCTTTCATTGGGTACCTCCCTTAAAGGGCGCTATTCAGTCCGAAGCACCCACGGAAGTATACCGCAAACGATTGATTTTATAAAGAGCTTATTTAACGGTTACCTCTTTTGTCTCACCCATTATTATTAACCTTCCCTGTCTCTCTCCTGCGGGCCTGTGTGGCCGTTCGGTTCGGCCATCGACATGAACCAACCGCCCGGTCTCTTCCATAAAAAGAGGACACGTTTTATAGGATATCTCGTGTCCTCTTTTTCATCGGCCCCAGGTACTTACGGGGAGCCGCTTCTTTTTTTCAACCCGAATTAAATCTCTTATGCTATCGAGCCCTTCGCTCTCACAGCCCGAAGATAGGCTATACCTGTGCCTCCTTTGCACCCAGCACCACCGCCACCATATAGCCACTTCTCTCAAATACCACCTGCAGATATATCACTTCTTCGCCTACCTTCCACATGGCAATTTTTTGAATAAAGTCCTCTACAAACAAACTCGGCTCGATATCCTCTGTACGGTTGTAAAGCTCCGAAGGCTCGCCGTACTTTTTCGTCAACTCCCCAAGCATGAAAGAAGCCCAATCCCTGGTAAACTCCTTATCGTTATTTAAGGCGCTTACAAAAAGACCTGCTGTCTTACCTTCAATATAAAGTGCAAGAACTCTTTCAAACTGGTAGCACTTCTCTTCTCCGTATTCTTGCCTGCACCCTACAGTTCGGAAAGCCCGAGACCCTGCGGACCCGTCCACCTCCAAAATAATCGCAAGCTCAGCAGGCGGCACAACCATAGGTCCACTGTCAAGATATTCGGAACCGTATCTCCACGGAGTGCAGTCAACCAACTCATCCACCTCCTCGACCGTCATGCCGAGGTGGAGGCCCTTGAACCCGAGAGTCTTGAACTCTCTCGCCTTTACCTCATCGCAGTTAAGCCGTTCGTCAGGCTGTCCGTCCGCACACGAGGGCAGGAATAGTAAAAGAACAACGGATAACGCGGCAAGCTCTTTCATGGGGTACCTCCCTTAAAGGGCACTATTCAGTCCGAACCACCCACGAAAGTATACCGCAAACGATTGACTTTATAAAGAGCTTATTTAACAATTATCCCTTTTGTCTCACCCATTATTATTAGCCTTCCTTGTCTCTCTCCTGCGGGCCTGTGTGGCCGTTCGACCCGGAAAGAGTCCCTGCGCTTCAAATCTATGTCCGGCTTGAAATCTATCCTGTCGATGACGGCCCGTTCCACCATGTCGGGAAGGGTGCCTGCTACTTCTCTGCGCTTGCTATAATAATCATTAGGATCTTTACGAATATCGCCGCCGCCAGGAACACCCGTGCTGCCTGTGGGCTTCCAGCTCAACTCTGTATTTGCCTCAATTACCTCAAAATGCAGATGTGGTCCTGTAGAAGTTCCGGTATTCCCGACCGCACCTACCGTTTCGTACTTCTCGACATAATCTCCCGCCTTTACGTACATCTTGTCAAGATGGGCGTAGAGTGTGTAAAAATACTTGCCCTTTGTTTTGCCGGAACCTGGGTCGCCGGGGTTGTGGTAAATCACGATGACATTACCATAGCCGCCACCTTCGTTAAACGAGGCCCTTAAGACCTTGCCGTCTTCGCTCGCTTTGACTTGTGTCCCTGTCGACGCAGGGTAATCGATCCCGTGGTACTTTCCGCCGCGGCTTCCGTATTTGTGGTTTTTCTTACTGCCTTCCGGGACATTTATCGGCTTTACAAGATTTAATTCTCCCATTTTCTTCCTCCTTGCTCATTTCCGAATTTTATTATAAGTGAGTCTTGTTAATAGGAACACTCGTCTCTTTTACTCTGCATCGCATTCCACGGCTTCAGCGGATAGGTCCTCGTGGAATTCCCATCTGCCTTTATACAGCTCCAAGGTAACAGGCACGGTCATATAATAATATGCTTTTGGACAGAACGATACATCGGAGCGCGTAAATTTGGAAAGCAGCACAGTGTTGCTATCTTTCCACTTCACAAATTTATAGACGGCGTATTCCCCCGGCTTGTATGAAAGCTCCGAGACAAGCCTGTCTTCTTCGAAACGCCATATGAACACGCCATTCCATCTCATACCCTCACCTGTTGGGAGAGCGATAACCCTTTTTCTGTCAGGTGCTATTTCCGGTGAGAAGTGGACACGGTACTCTTTCCCGGTTTTATCGGATACCATCACGTATTCATAAGGCACATCATATCCTATAGAAGTAAGGTAAAAACCTGCATCCATGGAATAATCAAGAAACCGGTACGGGCCGCACGGCTCCAAACCCTGGCAGCCATATATAAACGGAAGGGTCTTATAAGAGCCGTCTTTTAAAAGCAGTTGCAGGTCGTTGTCCTTTTTCTCGACATACTCTGAAAATTTCCTTAATTGTTCATACTCTTTTTTAGCCAGAGCACCCTGTATGTCTCCGCAAACAGCAGCGGAAAGGTCGTCGTAAAACCCCCACCCTTCTTTTTCGAATTTCATTATTACCGGGACCGTCATAAACCCGTTCTCCGGGCAGAGCCCCTCTCTTGAACGTTCAAATTTGGTAAGCCGTACGGTATTGTTGTCTTCCCATGCCACGAACTCGTACAAAGCGTATTCTTCGGGCTCGTACGAAAGCTCGGATACAAGTTTTTCGTCCTCTAAGCGCCAGACAAAAACTCCATTTGCGCCATAACCGGTTTCATCCGCGGAGACCGCAACGACACGCTTTCCGTCGAGAGAAATCCTGGGGAGTGCGGGGGCCAGGTACTCTTTCCCGCTTTTATCAAATACCATCAAGTACTCAGCGCCTTCATAGTAGCCTATGAAAACAAAATACAAACCAACATCTTCGAAGTAATCGACAAACCAATATACCGTACATGTATCCCAACTTGAACATTCGTTCGAATTCGTAAGGGCGGAATAAGAGCCCGACTTCAGCCTGAGATATAGGGTGTCACCGTCTCTCTTGACATCCGGCGTAAACTTCCGTATCTGTTCAACCTCTTTCGCGTCAAAGGCCTCAAGGTCGAACGCTTCCGACGTTGACACGCTAACGAGTGTCAACAAAGAAAGAACAACCGCCAAAAGAAAAGATATTCTCTTGCTCATTCAAAAAACCCCGTCATGGACTATATTATTCGGTCCGCCCTACCACCAGGAGTATACCGTAAACCCTTAACTCCATAAAGAGTTTATTTAAGTTCCCCCTTAAGGTGCCTCGCGCTCTCCAGCTTATGGACCTCAAAGGCCTCCACAAGCCACGCCGGCTGCTCCCCCCACCCGCCGGGGTGCAGGAGGTGCCCGGAGCCGTCCATGAGATAGATAAGACGCATCAACTCGGTCGTATCACGGCTTATGTAACTGAGCGGGCACTCGTAGAGCCTGAGCCCGCCGAGGCCGAAGACCTTTTGCGCCCCTTTTTCCCCGAGTTCCGCCTTTACCTCGTCGGTGTATACGGTTACCGCCCTCGCGTCCTCGGAAAGGTCGAGGCGGTTCAGGCAGTTCCGCCCCTCCCTGTCGGTGCAGCTCTCACAGTCGAACGGGCTTCCGCCGCGGCTCGCAAGCCCCCAGCGGAAGCCCGCCATCAGTTTTTTCTCTGGCCCTCGAGGAGCTTGCTCTGCGATTCCATCGCCCGGATAACCTCGAGCACCAGGTCGGTATCGGCGGTCTCGTAGAACTCCACAGGGGCCGTGACCTCCAACTCGCCCACGTAGTAGCCGTGTATCGACTCCACGCTGTCGCAGAACTGCTTTTTCTGCACCTCCTGGGTCATCTCGGTCACCCTTGACGGGTCCGCCATCTCTTTGGTCCTTGCGGCCAGTATGCGGGAGTAATGCTGAACGCGCGAGTAAGGGACGAACCTGAGCCTTACCACGCAGGGCTCTTCCGAATCCCGGTTGCCGCCGTATACGGGGATGTAGTCGACTACCGCGTCCCTGTCGAAGCTTATAATCGCCATATCAGCCCTCCATTCTCTTCCTGTAGAAGTGGTAGCCCACCGCACCCAACGCCGCACCCACCATAAGTATCAAGACGTATTCCATTGGAACCTCCTTTCGTTTGACTCAGACCGAGGTTGCCGTATTCT
>JAZGJJ010000181.1 GCA_036482575.1 Thermodesulfobacteriota bacterium | reverse complement strand
CCCCGCGCGTCCCAATATAGCGGAAGACCCAGTCGACAGCTATGGCGAATACGACGAAAAACCCCAGGGAGGCGAGGTAGAGCCTGTGTTCGAAGATTACGTCGACAATGGGTATGAAGCTCGATGTGGGCGAGAGGATGATAAAGAACCAGAATATAAAGAAAGAGACCACTGCCGCCTGGGCAGCAGGGAGGCCGGCCGTGGGGCCGGCCCCCCTGCGCGAGCGTACGAAAAGGTATACGGCCGCGCCTATAATGGCCAGAAGCAGCACGAGCGAGACCACCGGCGGGAGGAGCGGTATGTTCAAGACCGTCCCCTCGTTCACCTGCGGGACCTCGAAGAGCCCCCTTGAGACGGGGAAGTCGTAGTCCAGGTTCTGGTTTACGGGCACCAGGAGCAGGCAGATATAGTACACGAGCACGTTCATCTGGGTCATGAGGTACTCCGCCGGGCTTATGCCGCTTACGGCGAAGCCGGCGCTCGGCGCCACCCCCCCCGGACCCGTCTGCCCTGCGGCTCCAGCGGCGGCCGCAGCGGCGGCTACCATGCCGGACGATTCCTCGCTCACGTCCCCGAACCCGCCGAGCGGGACGACGGTGCTTACGGCGAAGTACCCCAGAAGCACCAGGAGCACCGCGTAAAGGGGCCACCTCGCCGCCACCGTCTTGACCTCGCGGTCGCTCAGGAAGTAAAAGTCGTAGAGGAGCAGAATGGCCGGCAGCGTTATGGCTATCTCCTTCGAGTTAAAGCCCACTATATAGACCAGCACCACGCACGAGTAGAGTACGACCCTCTTAACGGTGGTGGACGCCTCCGCCGCCTTTATGAAGACCAGGAGGGCGGCGAGATAGAAGAGACTCGCCAGGCTCTCCATCCTCTGCACTATGTAGGTCACGGCCTGGGTCTGTACGGGATGGACCGCGAAAAGGAGCGCCGAATAGGCCGCGATCTTCTTCGACCACAGCTCGTCCTCGCTGACCCTCCGGAGCGTCCAGAAGAGCAGGAAGTAGGCCATTACGCCGTTTATTATGTGTATGGAGATGTTTACGGCGTGATAGCCCGCCACGTCCAGGTCGCCGAACGCGTAGTTAAGCGCGAAGGTCAGCATGGTAACGCCGCGCTGTCCCCTGAGGATCTCCATGGCGTTGCCCATGTCCCGGATGGTGTAGTTATCCCTTATATGGGGGCCGTCGTCGAAGTGGAAGCTCGCGTTAAAGGTGTTCGAGTAGACCGCGAGCACCGCCAGGGCCAGGGTGGAGACCAGGGCCAGATGGAACCACCTGCTTTGAAAGACTCTTTCCATAATCACACTCCCGTCACGGCCAGGGTGGAGACCAAGGCCAGGTGGAACCACCTGCTTTGAAAGGCTTTTTCCATGCTCACACTCCCGTAAAGACCCTATCCGTTTGCCGCGCCGTCTCCCGGTCCGTCGCCGCCGGCAGCCACCCCCGCCTCCTTAAGAAGGGACTTAAGGAGCGCTATCTCCTGGGCGAGGACCTTGTGCCTTTCGTGCATAATCGATATGACGACCGAGAAGTGGAGGAGTATCAACAGCACGAAGATAAAAGCGACAAGGAATAGAAGCGAGGGCGGGTAGGCGACCCCCAGTATCTCGGCCGTCCGGTCGAGGAGCCCCTTCCAGAGAGAAAGGACCACTACCACCCCTACCAGGCCGAGCCACAGTACCGCATACTTCTCCTTCAGAAGGCCCCGCCTTATGAAGTCAACGACCAGCCCGAAGAACGTCAGGGCGATCAGTATGTAGAGTATCTGCACCGCTTGCATAAGGGCCTCCCGCCCGACCCGGAACGACGCCCAAGAGTCCGGACCCGACCGTTACTTCTTCAAAAGATCGACGAATATCGCCAGGAGTACCTTCACCATATAGTAAGCCGACTTGGCCGGGGTAATGGAGGACTTGCCGCCGGCCCTCTTTTCCATGCTAACGGGGACTTCGGTTATAACAAGCCCTCTCTTGTGGAGCAGTACCAGGGCCTCCACCTCGGGGTAGTCGTCCGGGTAGCTCTGGCTGAAGAACCCTATGGTCCTTTTACCGACCGCCCTGAAGCCGGAGGTGGTATCCGTGACCTTTTCCCCTATTATGGCCGAAACGACGCGCGAGAAGACGACCATCCCGGCCCCCCTCGCCACAGACGGCCTGTAGTCCCCCTGGCCGAGGAACCTGGAGCCCACGACACAGTCGGCCTCCCCCTTCACCACCGGGGCGACCAGCTCGTTTATCTGGTCAGCCGGGTGCTGCCCGTCGGCGTCGACCTGCACGGCCACGTCGTAGCCCTTGAGCTTCGCGTACCTGTAGCCGGTCTGCATAGTCGCCCCGATACCCATGTTAAAGGGGTGGCTGAGCACCGGGACCCCCTTATCCCCGGCAATACGGGCCGTCCCGTCGCCGGAGCCGTCGTTTACGACTATTATGTCCGCCCCGGAGGCGGCCTCCCTCACCGCATCTATCACCCCGGCGATACACGCCTCTTCGTTATAGGCCGGGATTATGACCAGTATGGTTGGCGACTTTTCCCTTTTTCCCACTAAGCCTTCCGGCACTCTTTTTTGGTGCCGAAGGGGGGATTCGAACCCCCATGGACTTGCATCCACTAGATCCTGAATCTAGCGCGTCTACCAGTTCCGCCACTTCGGCATCTCTCCAAGGAAAAACTTGCAATGCGGATAATTTCGGGCTATATTAGATACCCTTACGGTATCGCAAATTGTTGCATATGGAAATCCGCAAGTCAAGATTTTAGTTTTAAAACCGAGGGGTTAAAAAGGAGCGACACGCCATGAAGTTCTTTATCGATACCGCCAATGTGGAGGATATAAAAAAGGCCAACGAATACGGACTGGTCGACGGGGTCACCACCAACCCAAGCCTCGTATCGAGGGAAAAACGCGGCTTCAAAGAGCTCGTAAAGGAGATATGCTCCATAGTGGACGGCCCGGTGAGCGCCGAGGCTGTAAGCGACGACTCGGACGGGCTCATAAAGGAGGCCCGCGAGCTATCGAAGATAGCTAAGAACATAGTGGTGAAGATACCCATGACCATGGAGGGGCTTAAGGCGGTAAAGACGCTCTCGGCCGAGGGGATAAAGACGAACGTAACGCTTGTGTTCTCTCCCGTGCAGGGGCTCCTGGCGGCAAAGGCCGGCGCCACTTACGTGAGCCCGTTCATAGGCAGGCTCGACGACATATCGCTGACGGGCATGGACCTCGTCCACCAGATAATGGAGATATACGAAAACTACGACCTCCCGACCGAGGTAATCGTGGCAAGCATAAGGAACCCGGTCCACGTCCTCGACGCCGCGCTTACCGGCGCGCATATCGCCACCATACCGTTCAAGGTGATGGAGCAGCTCTCCAGGCACCCGCTTACCGACGCAGGTATAGAGAAGTTCCTGAAGGACTGGGAGAAGGTGCCCAAATAGGGCCGGGCAGCACCCTACCGGCATTTATCGACACCGCCGAGGCGGGTTTTTACCCTTTAGCGATAATGTCCTCCGTATCCGAGAAAGATCCCGTAAACCCAAAGAGCATCCCCGGAGCGTTCTTTGACGCCGAGAGCGCCAATAGATCTGC
>JAZGJJ010000180.1 GCA_036482575.1 Thermodesulfobacteriota bacterium | reverse complement strand
CGGACTACGACATAGTGGCCGGGCTATGCTACGCCGTGGCCCGGAACTTCAAGGCCACGATCGGTAAAGGTAAAGATTTTAAAAAGCCGGTGGCATTCCAGGGAGGGGTGGCCGCGAACGCAGGCGTCAGGAAGGCATTCAAGGACGTCCTCGAACTCGACGACGACGACTACATAATACCCGAGCGCTACGCGTCCACCGGGGCGCTCGGGAGCGTCTTTAACGCAATCGAAAAGAACAAAGGGGTGGGAGAGTTCAAGGGGCTCGCCGAGTTAGAGGCCTATCTAAAGGACGGCAGGAAGCAGGATAAGGTCCTCGAAAAACTCTCCCGCCCCACGGGCCACCCCTCGGAGCTGAGGACCTCCACCGGCTACCTCCTCGATGCGGAGAAGAAGCTTGACGTCTACCTCGGGCTCGACGTCGGCTCCACGAGCACGAACGTCGTCCTTATAGATAAGGAGATGAAGCTCGTCACCAAGCGCTATCTCTCGACTTCAGGACGTCCCATTGAGGCGGTAAGGAAGGGGCTCGACGAGGTCGGTGAGGAGTGCGGCAAGTTCGTTAACGTGCTCGGCGCGGCCACGACCGGCTCCGGCAGGTACCTTACGGGCGACTTCGTCGGCGCCGACTGCGTGAGGAACGAGATAACGGCCCAGGCCACCGCCGCCGCCGAGATAGACCCGGAGGTGGATACCATATTCGAGATAGGCGGGCAGGACTCCAAGTACATATCCCTCAAGGACGGCGTGGTGGTGGGCTTCGAGATGAACAAGGTCTGCGCCGCCGGCACGGGCTCCTTCCTCGAGGAGCAGGCCGACAGGCTCGGCATAAACATAAAGGAAGAGTTCAGCGACCTGGCCCTCGCCTCCACCACACCGCCTCCCATGGGCGAGAGGTGCACCGTCTTTATAGAGACCGACATGGTGCACTACCAGCAGAAGGGGGTAGGGAAGGACGGGCTCGTTGCCGGGCTCGCCTACTCCATAGTGCATAACTACCTGAACAAGGTGGTCGGCGACAGGCCCGTCGGGGAGAAGATATTCTTCCAGGGCGGCACGGCGGCGAACCTCGCCGTGGTCGCGGCCTTCGAGAAGATTACAGGCAGGGAGATTACGGTCCCCGAGCACCACGACGTCACCGGCGCCATAGGCGCGGCCATACTCGCCATGAGGGAGATGGACTCCGCCAAAGAGACGAAGTTCAAGGGGTTCGACCTGAGCAGGAGGAAGTACGCGCTCAAGTCGTTCGAGTGCAGGGATTGCGCCAATATCTGTGACATAAAGGAAGTCAAGATCGAGGGCGAGGCCCCGCTGTACTACGGGAGCCGCTGCGAGAAGTACGACGTAAAGAGGGACGACGTCGAGAAGAACGAGCTCCCCGACCTCTTCGGTGAGCGCCAGAAACTGCTCTTCTCGTCCCGCTGGGGCAGGAAGCTCCCTAAGGACGCACCGGCCATAGGCATACCCAGGGCGCTCTTCGTCTACGAGACCTACCCCTTCTGGAAGGCGTTCTTCTCCGAGCTCGGCTTCCGGACGGTGCTCTCCTCGGGCACCAATAAGGACATAATAGAGGAGGGCGTCGGGAGGATAGTCACCGAGACCTGCTTCCCGGTGAAGGTCGCCCACGGCCACGTCTACGAGCTTATCGAGAAGAAGGTGGAGAAGATATTCCTCCCGAGCGTGATCAACATGAAGCCCGCCAGGGAGGGCCAGCACCACACGGCCGTCTGTCCCTACGTCCAGACCATGCCCTACCTTTCCAACTCTTCGTTCGATTTCGAGGGGGTCGAGGTCATAGCACCCGTCTTACACTTTAACCAGGGAAGGGCGGGGCTCAGGAAGGAGTTCCAGAAACTCGGGAAGATGCTCGGCGCGGGCAAGGGGGCTACCGAGAGCGCCATGACGGCCGCCTTCTCCGCACAGGACGAGTTCCGCCGGGCCCTCTTGAAGCGCGGCGAGGAGGTCATCTCCGGACTCTCCGACGACGACACGGCGATTGTGATAGTCGGCAGGCCCTACAATACGGCCGACTCGGGCATAAACCTCGAACTCCCTCAGAGACTCCGGGACTTGAATACCATCGCCATACCTCTCGACATGCTCCCCGTGGAGGACGCCATAGACGACGAGATGGCCAACGAGATGTACTGGAAGAGCGGGCAGAGGATACTGGCCTCGGCCAGGATAATAAGGGACGACCCGAGGCTCTACCCGATATATATAACCAACTTCGGCTGCGGCCCGGACTCCTTTATAGTGCACTTCATAAAGGAGGAGCTCAAGGGGAAACCCTTCCTCCAGCTCGAGATAGACGAGCACTCGGCCGACGCCGGGGCCGTAACCCGATGCGAGGCGTTCCTCGACAGCCTCCGGAACATAAGGAAGAAAAAGGTGCGCCCCGCGGCCGTGAAAGAGGTGTCGAATACGAAGTCCGAGGTGAAGAAGAGGCTCTACATCCCGAACATGAGCGACGGCACCCACGCCCTTGCCGCGGCCTTCCAGGCCTTCGGGGTGGACGCCGAGGTCATGCCGGACCCGGACGACGAGTCCCTGAAACTCGGGCGCCGCTATACCTCGGGCAAGGAGTGCTACCCGACCACCCTTACGACCGGCGACATGGTGAAGATGATACGGAGTCCGGAGTTCGACCGGGGGAAGAGCGCTTTCTTCATGCCCTCGGGCAAGGGCCCCTGCAGGTTCGGCCAGTACAACCGCTACCACAGGCTCGTCCTGAAGGATCTCGGCTTCGAGGACGTGCCCGTCTACGCTCCGGACCAGGACGAGGAGCTCTACAAGGACCTCGGCGTGGTGGAGAAGGACTTCCCCAAGGTCGCCTGGTGGGGGGTAGTCGGCGTGGACCTCCTGGAGAAGAGGCTCCGCGAGACCCGGCCCTACGAGAAGACCGCAGGCGATACCGAGAAGGTATACTGGGACGGCGTAAGCAAGGTCTGCGACGCCGTACGCCAGAGGAGGTTCCCCGATAAAGAGCTCGATGACGCCAGGAAGGCTTTTAGCGCGATACCCGCCGACCCCCCAGGGTCGAGGCCCATCGTCGGCGTGGTCGGGGAGATATACGTCAGGAACAACCGCTTCAGCAACGACGACCTGGTTACCTCGCTCGAGGCGCTCGGCGCCGAGGTCAGGGTTCCGCCCATAGCCGAATGGATATACTATATGAACTTCTGCTCCAAGAGGAGGAGCAAGGTGAGGAAGAACTACGGCAACTACCTCGGCCTGTCCCTTACCAACTTCTTCCAGCACAGGTACGAGAAGAAGCTCGAGAACGTAATGAACGGGGACCTGAGGGGCGGGCACGAGCCGAGGGTCGAGGAGGTCATAAGGCTCGCGGCGCCGTACATCCACGACTCCTTCGAGGGCGAAGCGGTCTTGAGCGTCGGCAAGGTCATGGACTACATCCGTAACGGCGCCCACGGCGTGATCAACACCATGCCGTTTACCTGCATGCCCGGGACCGTGGTGAACGCGGTGCTTAAGAGGGTCCGGGAGGATAACGACAACATCCCCTACCTGAATATGGTCTACGAGGGCATAGAGGACACCAACGCGAAGACCCGTATGGAGGCGTTCGTATACCAGGCACGGGAGTTCATGGAAAGGCGGTAGGATGGAGACCGCGGTAATAGTCCTTATCGGGCTCGTGGCGGGAGCGCTCCTCAGCGCCCTCCTGATTAAAGCTTTCGGGGCGAAGGCAGGGGAGGCGGACACCATCCTCGGTGCCGTCCAGAGGGAGAACGAGGCCTTGAGGCACGAGCTGAACGAGGCCATTACAGGCAACATGGCGCTCGTCAACCAGCAGCTCGCCCAGGTAACAAGCCAGGTCACCAGCCAGCTCTCAAACGTCACCTCCCAGATCCAGACCTCGAGCGGCCAGATGAACGAGCGGCTGGACAACGCTGCCAGGGTGGTAAGTAACGTCAGCAAGGGGCTCGGCGAACTCGGCAAGGCCACGGAGAAGGTCTTCGATATAGGCAAGGACATAGCGAGCCTCCAGGAGATACTGAGCGCGCCGAAGCTCCGGGGCGGGCTTGGCGAGTTCTTTCTCGGGGACCTCCTGGCCCAGATACTCCCGCCCGGACACTTCGAGCTCCAGTACGGCTTTAAAAACGGCGCCAGGGTGGACGCGGTGATAAAGGTGAGCCACGGGCTCGTGCCGGTCGACTCCAAGTTCCCGCTCGAAAACTTTAAGCGCCTCATCGAAAGCACTACGGAAGATGAGAAAAAAGCCGCCAAGCGGAGGTTCATAAAGGACGTAAAGAACCGCATAGACGAGATAGCCTCCAGCTACATACTGCCGGATGAGGGCACCTTGAACTTCGCGCTCATGTACGTCCCGGCCGAGAACGTCTACTACGAGACGATCATAAAGGACGAGGAGTTCGGGGACGAAAAGCAGCTCGCCGCGTACGCCTTTTCCAAGAGAGTCGTCCCGGTAAGCCCCAACAGCTTTTACGCCTATTTGCAGACCATCCTCCTCGGCCTCCGGGGGCTCGAGATAAGCAAGGAGGCCCAGGCCATACTCTCCCACCTCGAGACCCTCACCAACGAGTTCGAGAAGTTCACAGGGGACTTCGAGGTGCTCGGGAAGCATATCTCGAACACCCGGGGCAAGTACGAGGAGGCCCAGAAAAAATTAGACCGGTTCGGCGAGAAGCTCGGCTCTCTCGGAGGCTCCGACACGCCGGAGATCGAGGAGCCCGCGCCGCCCACACAACCCACTGAGCAGCGGAAACTTATTTCCTGAGAGCCAGGCGCCCGTAAAGGAGAACCACTTTGGAAAACGGAAAGGGAAAGGACGTCTATAACGTAGCCGTGGCCGGGGCCACCGGCGTGGTGGGGAAGGAGATACTCTCCATCCTCGAGGAGAGGCGGTTCCCCGTAGGCGAGCTGAAACTCCTGGCCTCGGAGAGGAGCGAGGGTACGACCCTTGAGTTCAAGGGGGAGGAGTTTACGGTGGGCCGCCTCGATAAGGAGAGTTTCGAGGGTGTGGACATAGGGCTCTTCTCGCCAGGGGCGAAGGTGAGCGCCGAATACGCGCCCGTTGCCGCCGCGGCCGGGTGCGTGGTGGTCGATAACACGAGCCAATTCAGGATGGACCCGGACGTGCCGCTCGTGGTGCCGGAGGTAAACCCCGAAGCGGTCGCCGGCTACATGAAGAAAAAGATCGTCGCCAACCCCAACTGCTCGACCATACAGCTGGTCGTGGCCTTGAAACCCATTCACGACCGGTTCGGGATAAAGAGGGTCGTCGTAAGCACCTACCAGTCGGTCTCGGGCGCGGGCAGGGAGGCAATGGACGAGCTCACAGAGCAGGTAAAGAGCCTCTTCGCCATGAAGCCCCTGGAGAAGACGGTCTTCCCCCACCAGATAGCCTTCAACTGCCTGCCGCAGATAGACGACTTCCTCGACAGCGGCTATACCAAGGAAGAGATGAAGATGGTGAACGAAACGAAGAAGATTCTCGGTGACGACTCCATAAAGGTGACGGCAACGGCCGTGCGCGTCCCGGTCTTCGTCGGCCACGCCGAGGCCGTGAACGTCGAGACGGAAGACCCCATATCGGCCGAAGAGGTCCGCGCCTTAATGGAGGAAGCGCCGGGAATAAAGCTCCTGGACGACCCGGGAAAGGGCCTGTATCCCCAGCAGCTCTACTGTGCGGAGACCGACGAGGTGTTCGTCGGAAGGGTCCGTGGGGACGATACCGTAGAGAACGGCATAAACATGTGGGTGGTATCCGATAACCTCCGTAAAGGCGCGGCGCTTAATACGGTCCAGATAGCGGAACTACTCGTGAGGGAATACCTCTAAGTACCGGGGATGGCACGCAACATAAAGCTCACCCTCGAGTACGACGGTACGGACTATGTCGGCTGGCAGGTCCAGCCCGGCCTTCCGACGGTCCACGGCGTCCTGGTGGAGGGTTTAAAGAAGATTACGGGCGAGGAGGTCGCGCTTATCGCCTCCGGCCGCACCGACGCCGGGGTCCACGCGCTCGGCCAGGTCGCGAACTTCAAGACCACCTCTTCCATATCCGTCGACGGGATAAGAGACGGCCTTAACTCCGTCCTCCCCAAGGACGTGGCAATAACGGAGGCGTTGGAGGTACCGCCGGGCTTCGACTCCAGGAGGGACGCCAGGAGCAAGACCTACGCCTACCGGGTGCTCCGGAGGGAACACCGCTCTCCCGTCCTGGGCCGTTTTTCCTGGCACGTGGATCTCCCGCTGGACACGGACGTCATGAGCGAGGGCGCGGCCCTTCTGGTCGGCAGGAAGGACTTTTCCTCTTTCAGGGCCGCCGACTCGGACGCGGCGCATTCGGTAAGGGAGATATTCTCCTTCGACGTCGGGAAGGAGGGCGACATGATCGAGCTCCGCGTAAGGGGCACGGGGTTTCTGAGGCACATGGTGAGGGCGATGGTCGCTGCACTCGTGGAGCTCGGGAGCGGCAGGATTACGCTGGCGGACCTCGCCCGGATAGTCGAGGCCCGGAGCAGGGCCGCCGCGCCGTGGACCGCCCCGGCCAGGGGACTCTTTTTGATGGAGGTCGAGTATTAACGGAACGCAAGAGAGGAGAGGTGCCATGAGGAAATTTTCTTTCCCCCTTTTTTCCTTGATAACGGTCCTGGCGATGGGGCAGGCCCCGGTCCATGCTGAGTGGGGGGAGCGGGCCGAGCGGGGTGGTACGTCCGTGGGGATGAGCATAACGGACAGCTTTTACTTTACGGTAGGCAGCTACTACGGTCTGCCGGAAAGGAACGTCAGGGTCGCCAGGGAAAGGGGCATTCCGGACGAAGAGCTGTCGGTGGCGTTCTTCCTCGCGAGCCGGAGGCAGATGGACCCCATGACCGTGATCTCGATGAGGCTCGGCGGGATGAGCTGGATGGACGTAACGCGCAGGCTGGGTTTCGGAGCGGATGTATTCTACGTGCCCGTGGAGGGCGTTAAGGGGCCGCCTTACGGCAAGGCCTACGGTTACTATAAGAACAAGCCGCAAAAGGATTGGAAGTCGATAAAGCTCAGCGACGCCGACGTGGTGAACTTCGTGAACCTGAGGTTCCTCTCGGAGTACTACGGCCTCTCGGCCGGGGTGGTGATGGGGCTGAGGGGGGATGGGAAGGGTTTTGTCGCCATCAACGACGAGATAAGAAAGGGAAAGAAGGGGGATAAGGGGGATAAGGCCGGGCCCGGCGGGAAGGATAAGGGCAGGGGGAAATTTGACAACCGCCCCCCTAAACCATAGAATATATGCAATACGTCATATTACGCCACAGTACAATCGGAACGGAGGTTTTAAGCAATGCCCATATACGAATACAGGTGTAACGAGTGCGGGAAAGAGTTCGAGATGATACAGAAGTTCTCGGACGACCCCTTGACCGAGTGCATACACTGCTCGGGCTCCGTGGATAAGCTCATATCCAAATCTTCTTTTCACCTCAAGGGGAGCGGCTGGTACGCGACCGACTACGGCGGCAAGGGCAAGGCTCCCCCCGAATCCGATGGTAAATCCGGTGACAAGTCGGCGGACAAGGGTAAGGACAAGGCGCAGTCCACCGGGAAGCCGGAATGCGCGGGCTGTCCGTCATCGTCATAGAACCCCTTTCGGGGTAAGGCACTGCGGGCCGGGGTCGTGCAAGACCCCGGTTCTTTCTTTTTTTGAGGGAGGGGGGGTGAGGCGCGGATGGACATAAGGGATACGGCGGTAAGCGCGGCAAGGGAAGCCGGGGGTATGCTCAGAGAGAAGCTCGGCAGGGCAGGCACCATCGAGTTCAAGGGCGCCGTGGACCTCGTCACCGAGATGGACAGGAGGGCCGAAGAGCTTATCGTCAGCAGGATAAGGAAGGTCTTTCCGGACCACGGCATACTCACCGAGGAGAGCGAGGAGAGGGTGTCGGCCTCGGGCTGCCGCTGGGTCATAGACCCGCTCGACGGCACGACGAACTACGCCCACGGCTTTCCGGTCTTCTGCGTCTCCATAGCGTTCGAGGACCCCGAGGGGCTTCTTTTCGGCGTGGTATACGACCCCATGCTCGATGAGACCTTTACGGCGGAGAGAGGCGGGGGCGCGTACCTTAATGGCGAGAGGATACGCGTCTCCAAAACCGAGACGCTCGACAGGAGCCTCCTGGCGACCGGTTTCCCCTACGACGTCAGGACCTCGGAGAGGAACAACCTCGACCACTTCGCCGAGTTCGCGGTAAGGGCCCAGGCCATAAGAAGAGCCGGCTCGGCGGCGCTGGACCTCGCCTACGTGGCCGCTGGCAGGTTCGACGGTTTCTGGGAGATGAAACTCCGCCCCTGGGACGTGGCGGCCGCGGGACTCATGGTAAGCGAGGCCGGGGGATCGATAAAGGACATGGACGGCGGTCCTTTCTCATCTGCGACCGCCGACGTGCTTGCCTCCAACGGGCTTATAGAGGGCGAGATGAACGAGGTGCTCGGCCGCCCGGGCGTTCCCTGCCGGGGCGCTCCCCACCGGGGCACTCCCCGCGCCGGGAGGCCGTGACAGACTCAAAGGGGGGCAGACATGCTAAGGCCGATCGTTAACTTTGCCGTAGTCATTGGCGGGCTGTACCTCACCGCCCACCTCTTCCCCGGTGTGAGGGTGGACGGCGTTATACCCGCCGCACTAGTCGCTCTGCTGCTCGGTGTCGCGAACACATTCGTAAAGCCCGTCCTTAAGGTCATCGCCGTTCCCGTAAACTTCCTGAGCCTCGGGCTCTTCACCTTCGTAATAGACGCCGCGGTGCTGTGGTATATAGGCACTCTGGTGGTCGGCTTCGAGGTGACCGAGCTCGGCGCGGCCCTCGGGGGCGCGATCATAATAAGCATCCTGAGCGCCACCTCCAACACCCTCCTGGAGTAGTCAATAGTCTGAAGCCTGCGTTTGTTCCGAAGTTGTCCATATATTACCGGGCGGTCGGTGTTTTTGGCCTTGCGTCGGGGGGTGCTTTCCTGTATCATCAAATAATGGCTTTTTCCCTTTAAGGAGGCGTACTTTGGGATTTTTCATAACGTTCGAGGGCATCGAGGGATGCGGCAAGACCACCCAGGCGGAGATGCTCAAGGACTACTTCGAGTGGAAGGGCAGGGAAGTGGTGTCCGTAAGGGAGCCCGGCGGGACGGAGCTCGGTGAGAGGGTCAGGGCGATACTCGTAAGCGTCGAGGGCGAGGGGCTCGATTACTGGGCCGAGCTCTTCCTCTATGAGGCGTGCAGGGCGCAGCTCGTAAAGGACGTCATAAAGCCGTCGCTGGAAGAGGGGAAGATCGTCATATGCGACCGCTACAAAGACTCCACCCTGGGCTACCAGGGCTACGGCAGGGGGCTCGATATGGGGGCCGTTACATCGGTCAACGAATGGGCGTCCGCGGGTGTCGAGCCGAACCTGACGTTCCTTATGGACTGCTCCCCCGAGGAGGGCCTTAAGAGGGCGTGGCACCGCATAGGGTCGGCCGAACTCAAGGAGGACCGCTTCGAGAAGGAGGCCGTGGAGTTCCACGCCTCCGTCAGGAAGGGTTTTCTCGAACTCGCCGGTAAGGAGCCGCAGAGGATACGGGTGGTAAAGGGTGAGGGGGAGATAGAGGCCATACATAAAGAGATATGCGGTATAATAGAAAAGGCTGGTGTATAGATGTCTTTCGGAGATATCCTGGGGCATGAGAGGGAGACGGAGATACTCGGGAGGGCCATAGCTACCGGCAGGGTCGCCCACTCCTACCTCTTTGCCGGCCCGGACGGTGTGGGCAAGGGAAAGGTCGCCCGCGAGTTCGCGAAGGCCCTTAACTGCGAGGGGGGGGAGGGGGGGGAGGACAGACCGGGCATAC
>JAZGJJ010000179.1 GCA_036482575.1 Thermodesulfobacteriota bacterium | reverse complement strand
GATAGCCAAGCCGCACATGCCGGACAACGTCGTTAAGGTGAGCGAGCTCGAGGGCACGAAGGTCGACCAGGTCTGCGTGGGGAGCTGCACCAACTCTTCCTACATGGACATGATGGTCATAGCCGAGTATTTTAAAAAATCCGGAGCGAAGGTCCATCCGGACGTCAGCATGACCGTCTCACCGGGCTCCAAGCAGGTGCTCGACATGATATCCAGGAACAAGGGGCTTTCGAGCCTCATCGAGGCGGGCGCCCGTATACTCGAAGCCACCTGCGGCCCGTGTATCGGGAGCGGCCAGTCGCCCACCTCCGACGCTGTGTCGCTCAGGACCTTTAACCGTAACTTCGAGGGGAGGAGCGGTACAAAGAGCGCCAGGGTATATCTATGCAGTCCCGAGGTGGCCGTTGCCGCGGCGGTCTACGGCGTCATAACCGACCCGAGGAAGCTCGGCAAGTACCACAGGGTCAAGATGCCCAAGGAGTTCCTCGTGGACGACACGATGATAATCCCTCCGGCCAAGGACCCCTCGCGCGTGACGGTAAGGAAGGGCCCGAACATCCAGTCGCTTCCCGTTAGCAAGCAGCTGCCGGATACGCTAAACGGCAAGGTCTTGATAAAGTTAGAGGACAACATCACGACCGACCACATAGCCCCGGCCGGGACGTGGCTCAAGTACAGGAGCAACGTGCCGAAGTACTCCGAGGCCGTCTTCTCCGGCATAAACCCGGAGTTCCACGAGAAGGCCAGGGGGGCCGGAGGCGGGTTCGTCATAGGAGGGGAGAACTACGGCCAGGGCTCCTCGCGTGAGCACGCGGCCCTTTGCCCCATGTATCTCGGGATAAAGGCGGTTATCACGAAGAGTTTCGCCCGCATCCACAAGGACAACCTCGTTAACTTCGGCGTACTGCCGCTTACCTTCGCGAAGGCTTCGGACTACGACGGCATAGAGGACGGGGACGAGCTGGAGCTTTCGGGTCTGAGGGAAGGGCTCAAGGCGTGCGACGCCCTGACGCTTAAGAACGTCACCAAAGGCACGGAGATAAAACTCGAGCACGGCTACACCGAGAGGCAGGCCGATACGATACTCGCCGGAGGGAAGTTGAACTACACGAAGAGTCAAACGGCTTAAAGGCCGTGATGCGTGTACGTGATGCGGATGAAAGGCCGTGATGCGTGTGCGTGATGCGTGATGCGAGAAGTCAAAGGCCGTTATGCGAGAAAGTCCTTAATGAATGAACCCCTCCGGGTTTTAGCCCGGAGGGGTTCATTTTCTTTTATAAATTTCTCTTCTGTGTCCCAGCCTCAGGACGACAATGTCCGGCCCCTTGATGTCGAATACGACCCTGTAATCGCCTATTCTGAAACGGTAGGTTCCAAGGGACGGGTTGGTAAGCTTATCGGCATGTTTCAAAGGGTTTTTCTCGTAGCGGAGGAGGGTCCGGCCTATCCTCTCCTTTGTTCCGGGGGCAAGTCCCTTGATGTCCCTTACCGCCCTTCTGGTATATACGAGGCGGTACTTCACCCGTCCTTGCCGAAGACCTCTTTGTGCCCCTTTGTCCTCTTGGCCCTGTAGTCGGCCCGGGCCTCCCTGATGCTCTTCAGATACTCGGGGGAGGTGGATGCGAGGAGGTCTTCGAGGAAAGCGTCTCTCTCCTTTTTCTTCATCCCCTTTACCGCCTCGATAATCTCCTCCGGGTTGACCTTGAGCTTTAAAGCCCCAAGCATACGGGCCTCCTTTCAATCGTTGATTAGTGGCAATGCCCCTGTCTGTTACGTTATACTGATAAGGAGTCGCTGTCAAGAGGATATAATTCCCTCAAGCAGCGGTTCGAGCTGTCTTTTTATTACGGCTTAAAGGCCGTGATGCGTAAAAGTTCCTAATGAACAAGACAGGGCGGCATGGTTAGTAATCAGGTAGCGTTGTTGGTTTTAACTTTCCTCTCCCCTTGCGGGGTATCAGCGGATATACGGTGTCAGCGGACACACGGGTCAGGGTAAGGGGGATGCTATAAGGAGGGTATGATTCCCTAAAGTATAAATTCTATCAGTTCCCTGAACAGATCCGAACCCTCCCCTTCTTTCGAGAAGGGGAGGGTTTTTATTACGGTTATGCCGAGCCGTTTAAGCTCACCGGCGTTGTGCGGGGCGCTCTCGTCGGTTTCCACGGAGAGGTTGTTCAGTACGGCGCCGCGCACCTCTATCCCGGCCGCCTCGGCGCAGCGGACCGTAAGGAGCGTGTGGTTTATCACCCCGAGACGGTTCGGGGCGACCACTACCATAGGCAGGCCGAGGAAGAGGACGAGGTCTGCGAAGGTCTTACTATCCGTTAGCGGCACCATGAGTCCGCCCGCGCCCTCGACGATCACCACGTCGTTCTTTTCGGAAAGCTCTTCGTAGGATCTCTTTATTCTCTGAAGCTCTATTGTAACGCCCGCCTCTCTTGCGGCCAGCGAAGGGGCCAGAGGGGGGGAGAAGCGGTAGGGGTTTATGGTGTCGATTGGGTCCTCGCTTCCGGCGGCTTCCCGGAGTTTCCTTGCGTCTTCGGGGATAAGGCCTCCGTTCCTGCCACGGCACCCGGTCTCGACCGGCTTCATGACGCCGACTTTCATGCCCTGTGCCTTAAAACCCCGCGCGAGCGCGCAGGCGACGAAGGTCTTGCCGACGCCCGTATCGGTTCCGGTTATGAAGAGGGATTTTTTCATTCCGTAATGGCCCCTATTGACGCTCCAACC
>JAZGJJ010000178.1 GCA_036482575.1 Thermodesulfobacteriota bacterium | reverse complement strand
GAATCTTCCTTGGATGCTTTTCTCAAGCCCTTCCCTGTCCCTGCCGTTTATAGCGGCCGGCACAACCCCGTCCCTGTACTTCTCTATCATCGATACGGTCCTCGAGAGCAGGTTCCCGAGGTCGTTGGCGAGGTCTCCGTTTATGCGGCCTTTTAAGGCGGTTATCGAGAAGTCGCCGTCCTTGCCAAAAGGCACCTCGCTCAGGAGGAAGTAGCGGAACTGGTCCACGCCGTAGGTATCGACCACCTCGAAGGGGTCCACGACGTTGCCGACCGACTTGCTCATCTTCCTGCCCTCGACGGTCCACCAGCCGTGGGCAAAGACCTTCTTCGGCGGCTCCAGCCCGGCGCTCATGAGGAAGGCGGGCCAGAAGACCGAGTGGAACCTGAGGATGTCCTTCCCTATAAGGTGCAGGTCCGCGGGCCAGAATTTTTTGTGCCCTTCCTCCGGATAGCCCGTTGCCGCGAGGTAGTTGGTCAACGCCTCGAACCAGACGTACATGATGTGATCTGGGTCGCCAGGCACCGGTACGCCCCATGAGAAGGTCGTCCTGCTGACGCTTATGTCCCTGAGCCCCTGCTTTATAAAGCTCTTTATCTCGTTCTTCTTCGTCTCCGGCCCTATGAACTCCGGGTTATCCTCGATATGCTTCAAGAGCCTGTCGCCGTACTCCGAGAGCTTGAAGAAGTAGCTCGGCTCGCTCAGCCTCTCGACCGGCCTCGCGCAGTCCGGGCAGTTGCCGCCCGCGAGCTGCGAATCGGTAAGGAAGTTCTCGCACGGGGTGCAGTACCAGCCCTCGTACTCGCCGAGGTAGATGTCGCCGTTTTTCCTGACCTCCTCCCAGAGGCTCGCTGCCGCTTTTTTATGCCTGTCTTCGGTGGTGCGGATGAAGTCGTCGTTGGAAATGTCGAGCTTCTTCCACAGGTCCTTGAAGTGCACGACGACCCTGTCGGCAAGCTCCCTGGGGGTTACCCCGGCCTCGGCGGCGGCCTTTTCGACCTTCTGGCCGTGCTCGTCGGTGCCGGTCAGGAAAAGTACGTCGAAGCCCTTGAGCCTCTTGTACCTAGCCATACAGTCGGCAGCCACCGTCGTGTAGGCGTGGCCTATGTGCGGGGTGTCGTTTACGTAGTAGATGGGTGTCGTTACGTAGAAAGTTTTCGTCATTCGATGCTCCGCCCCCGCGCCTTAGTGAGCGCCGTGCCCCCCGTGCCCCCCGCAGCCACTGCCGCATCCGTGGCCGTGGCCTCCGCTTTTCCGGCCGCCGTGCCCGCCTTTCCGGCCGCCTTTCCGGCCGCCGTCGTACTCGAAGCTAAGGCAGCACATGAGCCTTCCGCAGACCCCGGAAACCTTGGCGGGGTTAAGCGCGACGTTCTGTTCCTTGGCCATCTTAACGGTCACCGGCTCGAAGTCCATCAGGAAGCTCGTGCAGCAGAGCTCCCTCCCGCACGGGCCCAGCCCCCCGATGGTCTTTGCCTCGTCCCTGACCCCTATCTGGCGCATCTCCACGCGTGTATAGAACTTGCCGGCCAGGTCCTTCACGAGTTCCCTGAAGTCCACCCTCGTGTCCGAGGTGAAGTAGAATATGGCTTTGCTCGAATCGAAGAGGTACTCGACCCGCACCAGCTTCATCGGGAGCGAGTACTGCTTGATCTTTTCCCTGCATATACGGAAGGCCTCTTCCTCGCGCTCGACGTTGTATTGCTGCCTTTCCATGTCCACGTCGTCGGCCTTGCGTATGATGTTCTTCAGCTTGTACTGGAGCCTCGCCTCGTCCTTCTCCACCGGGCCGTAGGCCACCAGTCCCATGCCTATACCCTTCTCGACCTCCACTATGACGTTATCGCCCGTTTTTACCTCAACGCCGTTGGAGTTGAAGTCGTATATCTTGCACGCCTTTTTGAACCTTATGCCTACGATGTCGGTCATGACATATCACCTCATTACTCTAAGCCGCGCGCGCACCGGCAAGACGCAAGAGCATCGTCTCTACGGTAAGCAGCTTGTTGGCGTAGCGCGGCGGGGTTATGTTCATCCGGGCCTCCTCGGCAAAGGCGAAGGAGCCGGGGCCTTCGCCCGGCCCGAGCTCCGCCCCGAGCTCCGCATCGAGGAGGGCGGCCATGTCGCTGTTTACGGCGAGGTGTCCCGCCCCTTCGGCCGTGACCGCGCGGTCACGGAACCAGGTCTTAAGAAACTCTATAGTCTCCAGGAGGTCCTCCTCCTTAGAAAGCTCCGAGGCCATATCGAGTATCTCGTCGACGTCGGCCGGCGTAAGCGCAAGGAGCCTCTTGACGAGCCCGGCCCTTCTCTGCCTGAAGCCGGTCTCGACGACCTTCAATGCCTTTGATATGCTCCCCCCGCTGAGCCTCGCCGCCCAGGCGGCCTCCTCCCGACTGAGCCCCTCTTCTCGGGCGAGCAGGCCGGAGATGACGTCCTCGGCCAGCGGCCGGAAGTTTATCCTCTGGCACCTGGAAAGAACGGTCGGCAGGAGATCGGAGGGGCGGGAGGAAAGGAGTATTATAATCGAAGAGGCGGGCGGTTCCTCGAGGGTCTTCAGGAAAGCGTTGGCGGCCTGCGTGAGCATCGTCTCCGCCCCGGCCACCACGACGACCCTCCTGCCGCTCTCTATCCTGTACTTAAGGCGGCCCTGAAGCTCCCTTATCCGGTCTATCTTTATTACGCCCTTTTCGTCCGGCGCCAGATTGAGGAGGTTTAAGTGCGCCCCGTCGTCCATCCGCCTGCAGGAGGCGCACTCGCCGCACGCATCGTTTCTGCCCGGTCTGTCCGGTATGCCCGGTCTGTCCTGGCCCCCCCCCCCCCCCCCC
>JAZGJJ010000177.1 GCA_036482575.1 Thermodesulfobacteriota bacterium | reverse complement strand
ATCCACGTGGCCGATCGTACCTACGTTTACGTGCGGCTTGTCCCTCTCGAATTTGGCCTTGCTCATAACTCTACCTCCAAAAAAAATTTAAGTAGTTCCGGGTTTATGGTCCTATCGGTAATGGTCCTTCATCTCGGTCCGCTGGCCGCTCGGTCCGCTGACCGCTCGGTCCGCTGGCCGCCGCGGTGACGGAGTAACAACCGTAAAGTTCCTGGAGCCCATGACCGGAATTGAACCGGTGACCTCTTCCTTACCAAGGAAGTGCTCTGCCAACTGAGCTACATGGGCGCTTTAGGCCCTTGTCAGGGGCGATCCTCCCGAATCCTGGCCGAATCCTGGCCGAATCCACGCACTGGAGCGGGTGATGGGGATCGAACCCACGTAACCAGCTTGGAAGGCTGGAGTTCTACCACTGAACTACACCCGCGTTAAGGGCCGTGATGCGTGTGCGTGATGCGTAAGAAGACCCGTGATACGTGTACGTGATGCGTTATACGTAAAAGATTTTTCCTTCCCGCATCGCGTATAACGCACACGCATCACGGCCCTTACTGGTGGAGAGGGGAGGATTCGAACCTCCGAAGGCGGAGCCAGCAGATTTACAGTCTGCCCCCTTTGGCCACTCGGGAACCTCTCCGCGCCGTTAAAAAACACGTAACCACCAATACGCACGTACCCATTCGCAGGGTGGGCGCAGGGTGGGCATAATAGCACTCTCTGGAGCTGGCGATGGGATTCGAACCCGCAACCTGCTGATTACAAATCAGCTGCTCTACCGTTGAGCTACGCCAGCGAAGTTCCCAAAGTTGTTAAAGGTTTGCGACCCTCCGGGAAATTAACAGAAACGGAATCTTTTATTTATAAGGTATACGGGGAGTATTGTCAAGGTTTTTCTCGGAAAACTCTGCCGGGGGGGCTCAACTTCAGAGCGGCCGCAGGCGGCGTACGAGAAGTCGTAGGCGGGCCGAACGGTTACGCTACTTTTACACTACTTTCCCGGGCCTCCGGGGGCTTTCGCCCCGCCACCCGCCTCCGCCACCAGGTCGGAGAGCCTGACCACTTCCACCCCGTCCTCGATAAGGGCCGGGATCATCTCCAGCAAAACGGCTATGGTCTCCGGGTAGGGGTGCCCTATGCCAATGGCCCCGCCCCTTTTCCTGGCGATCGCGACAAGCTCCTCCACCTGCCCCCTTATGTACTCCTCATCACGCGTGTTGTCGAGGAAGACGTTCCTCTCCACGGTCCTCACACCGAGTTCCCTGCCGACCCTACCCCCGACCGAGCGGTTGGAGGTACGGCTGTCGAGGAATAGAAAGTCCCTCTCCCCGACCACATCAAGGGCGGCCCTCATAAGCCTCTCGTCCTCGGTGAACCTCGATCCCATGTGGTTATTGACGCCTGTTATGTAGGGGATCGCATCGATGGCGACCCTGGTCCTCAGGCGCACCTCGTCCTCGGTCATGGCCGTAAGAAGCGCCCCCTCGCCCGGGTCGTGGGTGACCGCGTCCCTGGGCTCCATGGGCAGGTGCAGCAGCACTTCCATCCCCTTTGCGTGTGCCTCCCGGGCGACCTCCTTCGAGTATCTAAGGTGCGGCAGCACCGCCACGGTTACGGGCGCACTCACCTCGGCAAGCTCCCGGAGCCTTTTCATTCCCCCGCCCATGTCGTCTATGACGAACGCCACCCTAACGCTCGCCTTCGTGGGAGCGGGAGGAGTGGGGGGCATGGGGCGCGGTGGGGGGGGGGGCGGCACAACCGGCACGGCAGCCACGCCCGTTTCCTCCGGCGGGACCGAACCGGTGTCGATATAGCCCCCGATAAGGGCGGCAATAACGGCGCCCAGCACGAAGGCAACGACAATAAGGACCGCGGCCGCGGGGGTAAAAAGGGGGGCCCCCTTCCCCTTCCCGGCTCTCCGTTTTCCAGGTTTTCCAGTCTTGCGCTTCATAGCTCGTGTCAACTAAAATATCCCGTCTTCGACCGTCCTGAACACCATAGCACCCGCCGCGACAATAAATCAACCCCCACCCCCCCTCCCCGCGTCTTCCCTTTCGAGCAGGACAGAAAAAACCCATCCACGCTGGTCATGGATGGGTTTTTTACCCTGTGGTTCTAGTAAAATGGCGGAGCCGACGGGACTCGAACCCGCGCCCTCCGGCGTGACAGGCCGGCGTTATAACCAACTTAACTACGGCTCCCTGGAAAACTGGAAAACAATACGCTACGTGGTAGGCGGAACAGGGCTCGAACCTGTGACCTCAGCCTTGTAAGGGCTGCGCTCTTCCAACTGAGCTACCCGCCCTCTATCTCTTTACGGCCTGCTTGAGTCCGGCGCCCGCTTTGAACTTCGGTACCCTCGCGGCCGGTATCTTTATGGCCTTGCCGGTCTGGGGATTTCTTCCCATACGTGCCTTCCTCCTGGTCACCGAGAAAGTGCCGAAACCCACGAGGCTCACAGTGTCCCCCTTCTTCAAGCTCTTGGCGACTGTGTCGGTGAAAGCGCTCACGGCCCTTCCCGACGCGGCCTTCGTAAGTCCGGTCTTTTTGGAGACAGCTTCAACTAGTTCTGCTTTTGTCATGCGGCCCTCCCTTTGTTTAGTATTTTTTATCTATCTTATTGTCCCGCGCCCCGTCGACAGGCGCCCGGCAAGGGCAGTATAAACCATGAAAAGGTTTTGCGGCACCCTTGCCTTAAGGTCTACAAAATCTTACGCAACTTTGTTTATACTTGTCAAGGGAAATAGTACACGTTACGACCGTGGCAAACGTTCCGGGCTCTACGGCCTCAGTGCCTTACGACCTCTTCCTCGACCTTCTCCCGGTCGCCTTCCTTGCCGTAATTCTCCTTGTCCTCCTTGAATATAGTTTCCCTTCCCTTGATGTTTAACGCATGTACGAGCACGTCGTCCATGTGCTCCACCACCACCACCTCCACTTTTTTCAAGACGGAAGAGGGTATGTCCTTCAAGTCCTTTTCGTTCTCTTTCGGGATGAGCACTCTCGGCAACCCCCCCCTGTGCGCGGCAAGGATCTTCTCCTTGAGCCCGCCTATAGGAAGGACCTTTCCCCTTAAGGTTATCTCGCCGGTCATGGCCACGTCCTTCCTGACCGGTATCTTCAGGAGCACGGAGGCTATGGCCGTTGCCATGGTAATGCCGGCCGAGGGGCCGTCCTTGGGTATTGCGCCCTCGGGCAGGTGTATATGAATGTCGACCTTCTGGTAAAAATCCTTGTCCAGCCCGAACCTATCGGCACGGCTCCTTATATAGGTCATGGCCGCGCGGGCCGACTCCTGCATCACCTCCCCGAGCTTGCCCGTGACGGTGAGCTTCCCCTTGCCGGGCATAATCGCCACCTCGGTTGCCAGAAGCTCCCCCCCGGCCTCGGTCCACGCCAGCCCCGTGGCCACCCCGATCTCGTCGGACTCCTCTATCTTGCCGTAACTATACCGGGGTATGCCGAGGTGCCTGGCAAGGCTCTGGGGGGAGACCTTCACCTTCGTCTCCCTGCCCTTTTTGAGCACCTCCTTTGCCGCCTTCCTCATAAGCGTGGCTATCTGGCGCTCGAGGCCCCTTACCCCGGCCTCCTTGGTGTAGCGCCTTATGACCATAAGCATCGCGGTCTTGGTTATCTCCACGTTCTTGTCGGTAAGGCCGTGGGCCTTCAACTGCTTGGATACGAGGAACCTCGTGGCTATATTGAACTTCTCCTGCTCCGTGTAGCTGGGTATCCTTATTATCTCCATCCTGTCGAGCAGGGGATGGGGGATGCCCTGTATGCTGTTGGCCGTGGTGAGGAACATTATCTTCGAAAGGTCGTAGTCGCAATCGAGATAGTGGTCGTTGAAGGTATGGTTCTGCTCGGGGTCCAGCACTTCGAGGAGTGCGGAGGCCGGGTCGCCCCTGAAGTCGTAGCTCATCTTGTCCACCTCGTCGAGGAGGAAGACCGGGTTGTTGCTGCCGGCCTTCTTCAGAGACTGGATAATCTTGCCCGGCATGGAGCCTATGTAGGTCCTCCTGTGCCCCCTTATTTCGGCCTCGTCCTTGACCCCGCCGAGCGAAAGGCGCACGAAATTCCTTCCCGTGGCCCTGGCCACCGACTTGGCAAGCGATGTCTTGCCCACTCCGGGCGGGCCCACAAGGCAGAGTATCGGACCCTTCATCTCCTCCACGAGCCCCCTTACAGCGAGGTACTCCACTATCCTCTCCTTCACGTTCTTGAGTCCGTAGTGGTCCTCTTCGAGTATGCGCTCGGCCTCTTCTATGTCCTCCTTCTCCTCGGTCGTGTGCGCCCAGGGAAGGTTCACCAGCCAGTCTACATAGTTCCTCACGACCGTGGCCTCGGCCGACATCGGACTCATGAGCTTGAGTTTTTTGATCTCCTGCCTGGCCTTCTTCGCGGCCTCCTTGCTCATCTTCTTGGTCTTTATCTTGCTCTCGAACTCCTGGAGCTCGCTCTTGAACTCGTCCTTCTCCCCGAGCTCCTTCTGGATGGCCTTCATCTGCTCACTCAGGTAGTACTCCTTCTGGGTCTTCTCCATCTGCTTCTTGACCCTCTTGCGTATCCTCTGCTCGACCTCGAGTATCTCTATCTCGCCCTCCATGAGGCCGTACAGGTATTCGAGGCGGCCGGAGGGACTTATCGTATCGAGGAGTTTTTGCTTCTCATCGAGCTTCACGGTAAGGTGCGTCGCTATGGTGTCGGCGAGCCTGCCGGGGTCGTCTATGGCCGAGGTGCTCATTATCACCTCGGGCGGCACTCTCTTATTGAGCTTTACGTAGGTCTCGAAAGACTTCACGACGGACCTCACCAGCGCCTCGGTCTCCACGCTCTCCGGCGCAACTTCGGCCACCTCCTCGACCCTCACCATGAAGCAGTCCTTCTCCGAGACGAACTCCTTTATCCTGGCCCTGCGCTTGCCCTCCACCAGCACCTTTACGGTGCCGTCCGGGAGTTTCAGGAGCTGCAGTATGGTACCCATGGTCCCCACTTCATAGATGTCGGCGGGGGCGGGGTCCTCGGTCTTGGCCTTTCTCTGGGCCGCCAGGAGGATGCTCTTGTCACTTTCCATGGCCCGGTCGAGCGCCTTTATGGAGCGCTCCCTGCCCACAAAGAGCGGCACCACCATGGCGGGGAAGATGATTATATCCCTCAAGGGTATGAGCGGGACCACCTGGCCGCTCCCCTTCGCGTTCTTTTCCTTTTCAGTCTCTCCGGATAACATATCGAATATACACTCCTGCGCCTACGCCCCCTCTACCCCCTATGCCCGGCGGCTTTACCGGCGGGCCCGGAGGTCTTACCGAGGTTCAGGCCGTCTTCGCCCTCTTCTCGTAAACGGTTATGGGTTTGCCCTTCTCGGTTACGGAATCTTCGTTGACGAGGCACTCTTTTATGTTCGGCTGGGTAGGCAACTCGTACATGGTGTCGAGCATGACGTTCTCGATTATGGCCCTGAGCCCCCTGGCCCCCGTCTTCCTCTTCGTGGCCTCCCTTGCGAGCGCTACCAGCGCCCCCTCGGTGAAGTTGAGCTTTACGTTCTCGAACTCGAAGAGTTTCTGGTACTGCTTCAGTAGCGCGTTCTTCGGCTCGGTAAGTATCCTGACGAGGCTCTGCTCGTCGAGTTCGTCCAAGACGGCCAGGACCGGAAGCCTGCCCATGAACTCCGGTATCAGCCCGTAGTGCATGAGGTCCTGCGGCTCGACCTTATGGAGCAACGCGCTTAAGGCCGCACTCCCCTTTTTCTTGAACTCGGCGTGGAAGCCCATAGTCTGCTTGCCTACCCTCTGGGCCACCACGCTTTCGAGCCCGCTGAAGGCGCCTCCGCAAATGAAGAGGATGTTGGAGGTGTCCACCTGCAGGAACTCCTGCTGGGGGTGCTTGCGCCCTCCCTTGGGCGGGACGTTCGCCACGGTACCCTCGATTATCTTCAAGAGCGCCTGCTGCACGCCCTCGCCCGAGACGTCCCTGGTTATCGACGGGCTGTCGGTCTTCCTCGATATCTTGTCTATCTCGTCTATATATACGATGCCCTTCTGGCACTTTTCAACGTCGTAGTCGGCATTCTGCAGGAGGCTCAGTATAATGTTCTCCACGTCCTCGCCCACGTAGCCGGCCTCGGTAAGCGTGGTCGCGTCCGCTATGGTAAACGGCACCTTCAGTATCTTGGCGAGTGTCTGCGCCAGGAGTGTCTTGCCGGAGCCGGTGGGGCCCAGGAGCAGGATATTGCTCTTCTGTATCTCGACGCTGCCGAGCGAGACCTTGCTCTCTATCCTCTTGTAGTGGTTATAGACCGCCACCGAGAGGATCTTCTTCGCGCGCTCCTGTCCTATAACGTAGTCGTCGAGGATGGACTTTATCTCGGTAGGCTTGGGGATGGCCTGGGTCTTCTTCTTGAAGTCCTCCTTCTCGTACTCCTCGGCGATGATGTCGTTGCAGAGCTCCACGCACTCATCACAGATATAGACCATAGGGCCTGCGATGAGCTTCCTGACCTCATCCTGCCTCTTGGAGCAAAAAGAGCACGTAAGGTACCCCTCTCCCCCCCCTCCCCCTTTTTTGCCTGCCGGCATATCCTTAACCCTCCATGAGTTGTTCCAAGTCTCAGAGCCTCTTATCTATAACCCGGTCGATTATACCATACTCCTTCGCCTGTTCGCCAGTCATATAAAAGTCCCGCTCCGTGTCCGAGTGCACCCTGTCGAGCGGCTGGCCCGTGTGCCCTGCGAGCACGCGTGCCAGTTCCTCCCTTATCCTCAAGATCTCACGGGCCTGGATGTCTATGTCCGTGGCCTGCCCCTGGGCGCCGCCGAGCGGCTGGTGTATGAGGACCCTCGAGTGCGGCAGGGCGAACCTTTTCCCCTTCTCCCCGCCGGCCAGCAGAAGCGCCCCCATGCTCGCCGCCTGCCCCATACAGATGGTGGAGATCGCGGGCTTTACGTACTGCATGGTGTCGTATACCGCCATGCCCGCGCTAACGAGCCCACCGGGAGAGTTTATGTAGAGAAAGATGTCCTTGTCCGGGTCCTCGCTCTCCAGAAAGAGCAGCTGGGCTATCACGAGGTTGGCCGCGACGTCGTCTATCTGCGAGCCCAGGAAGATTATCCTGTCCTTCAAGAGCCTCGAGTATATGTCGTAGGCCCTCTCCCCTCGACCGGTCTGCTCCACCACCATCGGGACTAAAGTCATCTCGCCTCCTGTCCGTGTTAAAGGCCGTTATGCGTGTACGTTATACGTGATGCGGGAAAAAGCTTTAAATACGTATAACGCATCACGTGTTTCCTACGCGATCACCTTGCTCTCGAAGATAAAGTCAAAGACCTTGTCGGTCCTCATCCCGTCCTTTATGGCCTCCAGGGTGCCGTCCCTGGAAAGTTTCGC
>JAZGJJ010000176.1 GCA_036482575.1 Thermodesulfobacteriota bacterium | reverse complement strand
GGTGGGCGGATTTCCACTATATTTTCCTTGACAAACGGTCCTTTCAGTCATATAGTTAGCGAGAAGTGGTATAGAGTGGTATAAAGTGGTATGAAGTAGTCAGGAGTGGTGTCTCCACAGGCGGATACCGGGTGAATACTATGTTCAGAGGCAGATTCGAACATACCATTGATTCCAAGGGAAGATTGAGCATCCCATCGCTCTTCCGGGAGACGCTTTCCGAGAGGTACGATTCGCGTCTCGTTGTCACCACCTATGACGGTTGTTTGATCACCTACCCCTACGCGGAGTGGCGGATACTCGAAGAGAGGGTCGCCGGTCTGCCCGAGTTCAAGAAAGACACCCGAACCTTTCTGAGGTTTTTCTATTCGAGTGCCGCGGACTGTACCATCGACAAGCTCGGCCGTGTCATTATACCCCAGAGCTTGAGGGATTACGCCAAGCTCGAGAAGGACGTCGTGATAGTCGGCGCGTTCAAGCAGTTCGAGATATGGAGTAAGCAGAAGTGGGACGTGGCCGAGGCCGCGGCGTCCCACGATGACATAGGGAACATGCTCGAGCGTCTCGGGCTCTGAGGCGGGGGGCTCGGGCGGTCATGGACCGGGAGCATACTCCGGTTATGACGCGCGAGGTGCTCGAATACCTCGACTGCCGCCCCGGCGGCACCTACGTCGACGGGACGCTCGGCGGCGGCGGGCATGCCCGGGAGATACTCGAGGCCACGGGGCCCGACGGGCGGCTGGTCGGAATAGACAGGGACGGGGACGCGCTCAAGGAGGCCGGGGCCCTGCTTGAGCCTTACGGTAAGAGGGCGCTCCTCGTAAGGGAAGATTTTAGAGAGATAAAACGGGTCCTGGCCGACCTCGGGATAGGGACGGTGGACGGGATGGTTCTGGATCTGGGTGTTTCCTCCTATCAACTGGAGAGCCCCGAGAGGGGTTTCAGCTTCCGGCACGACGCGAGGCTCGATATGAGGATGGACACCAGGCAGGAGCTTTCGGCTTACGACCTTGTAAACGGGCTTTCGGCCGAAGATCTCGAGCGCATCTTCCGGGACTACGGCGAGGAGAGGGCGGCCCGGAGGATAGCAAGGGCCATAGAGAAGAAGAGAGGCGAGGGGCCGATTACGACGACCGATGAGCTCGCCGGTATCGTGGCCGGGGCGGCCTGGAGGGCCGGGGGCAAGGGGGGCAAGAGGGGTAGGGGGGCCAGGGGAAGAGGAGGAGCAGCGAAAAGGAAGATACACCCCGCTACCAGGGTCTTTCAGGCCCTAAGGATAGCGGTAAACGACGAGCTGGAGAGTCTCAAGGCGGGACTTACGGACGGGATAGAGGCGCTCGGGAGCGGTGGTAGAATGGTGGTTATCTCCTTTCATTCGCTTGAAGACAGGATAGTGAAGAATTGTTTCAGGGATCTCTGGCGCGGTTGCGTTTGTCCGCCCGAGGTCCCTGTATGCGTATGTGGGAAGGAACCCTCGCTAAGGCTCCTTACGAAAAGGGTGGTATTCCCCTCGGACGCGGAGGTCGAGCGGAACCCGAGGGCCAGGAGCGCAAGGTTCAGGGCGGCCGAGAAGATATGAGTTTTAGCAGGGGAGGGGAGATGGGCCAGATACTTACCGGCAGCGGGTTGGCCGGGCTTCTCAGGTACCAGCGGGTAAGGACCAGGAGCGAGGTAAGCTCCACGGACTTCCTTTACCTCTGCCTCGGGGCCGTGCTTGTAATGGTCCTGGTGCTCTTCGTCTACCTCTGGAGCAGGGTGGCCGTGGTCCACCTCGGCTACGAGATATCCGGGGCGAACGCCGAGAGGTCGGTCCTCCTGGAGAAGAAGAGGCGCTTGAGCGTGGAGCTTATGGAACTCCATTCGCCCGGCAGGATAGAGAGGATAGCCTCCGGTGAACTCGGGCTTATCCATCCGTCCGCGGAGCAGATAGTGCGCATTAAATGATGAGAAAATCGGTAAAAAAGGTGAAGAAAGGGAAGATCGATACCTGGCTCAGGTTTCGTATATTCCTCCTCTTCTGCACCGTCATTTTTTTCTTCGGAGCGATATTCCTGAGGGCGTTCCAGATCCAGGTCGTCGACGGCGGGGCGCTCGAGAGGCGGGCGGAGAGCCAGCACAACGGTACCGTTACCGTCCCGTCCAGGAGGGGGGACATATTCGACAGGAACATGAGGGAGCTCGCCGTAAGCCTTACCGTGGATTCGATCTACGCACAGCCCCGGCATGTCGGCTCGACCGGACCCCACGCAAGCGTGCTTGCAGGGCCGCTTTCCATGAGCCCGAGGGAGGTCCTGAGAAGGCTCAACTCCAAAAAGCAGTTCGTATGGCTAAAGAGGCAGGTCGACCTCGCCCCCGGGGAGCGCGAGGCCATAGGGGGGCTCGACGGGATAGGCATGGCCAGGGAGACGAGGAGGTACTACCCCAACCGCCGTCTTGCCGCCAACCTCCTGGGGTTCGCGGGCATAGACTCCGATGGGCTCGAGGGCGTGGAGCTTTACCACGATAAGTTCCTCAAGGCCGCCTCCAGAAAGGTCACCGTGGAGAAGGACGCCAGGGGAGATACCCTTCTCTTCGAGGACATAGAGCGGCCGGCCCAGGGCACGGCCGTGGTGCTTACGATAGACAAGACCATCCAGTATATAACGGAAAAGGCGCTCGGTAAGGCGGTAAAGGCCTCGGGGGCCAGGGGGGGGACGGCCGTGGTGATGGACCCCATAACAGGCGAGATACTGGCCATGGCCACTCTTCCCACGTTCGACCCCAATAACTTCCGCGGTTTTAAGCCCAGCCAGTGGCGGAACAGGGCCGTTACCGACGCGTTCGAGCCGGGCAGTACCCTTAAAGCCTTCCTGCTCGCCGCCGTCATAGAGGAGGGCGTGGTCGGCCCCCGGGATATCTTCTACTGCGAGAACGGCAGCTACCGTGTTGCCGACAGGACCTTCCACGATACCAAGAAGCACGGCTGGCTGTCTCTGAGGAACGTAATAACGCGTTCGAGCAACATAGGGGCGGTAAAGGTCGGGGAGAAACTCGGGAAGGCCCGGCTCTACAGGCATCTAAAGAACTTCGGCTTCGGCGCGAGGACCGGGGTCGACCTCCCGGGCGAGGCGAGGGGCTCCTTCAGGCATTACAGGAACTGGTCGGGGGTGACGCTGCCGACCGTATCTTTCGGACAGGGCATCTCCGTCTCGGCCCTGCAGCTTACGACGGCGATGGCCGCCGTCGCCAACGGAGGGCTCCTTATGAAGCCCTACATAGTCAGGTCCGTTAGGACCGCCGAGGGGGCGAGTCTGGTGGAGTCCAACCCCGTGGTGGTTAAGAGGGTCATCTCCGGGGCCACGGCCGAGACGGTGACCGACGTGCTCGTCGGCGTGACCGAGGCCGGGGGCACAGGGGAGATCGCGGCTATAGACGGCTTCGAGGTGGCGGGCAAGACCGGCACCGCGCAGAAGCCGGACCTGACCAGAGGCGGGTACATGAAGGATAAGTACATGGCCTCGTTCCTGGGCTTCGTTCCCGCCCGGGACCCGAAACTCGTAATACTGGTTACGGTCGACGAGCCCGCCGGGGAGATATGGGAGATGTACGGTGGGGTGGTGGCCGGACCGGCCTTTAAGGAGATAGCCGCAGAAACCCTTTCCTACCTCGGGGTGTTCCCCGAGGGGTCGGGCTCTCCGAAGAGGTTCGAGGCCGTGGCCCCGGAGAAGCCTCTATATCGGGAGGTAAGCGCGGAGGCCGTCCGGGCCGGCAGGGTCCCGGAGTTCGGCGGCGGCACCATACGGACGGTCTTAAGGGAGGCGCGTGCAGGCTCACTCAATATCGATGTCATAGGAAGCGGAAGGGCCGTAAGGCAGAGCCCGCTGGCGGGTGAGGCCGTCCCTATCGATGCCCCGATACGCGTATGGTTCGAGCCGCCCGAGGCGGAGCAACGGTATAAACGACCGTTCCGGGAGGCGACGCTCATAAGGCAATGAGATTTTAGAGGGGATATCGATGAAGATAAAGGACATTTTTTCCACAGAAGCTCTGGGGTACAAGGCCTCCGACGGGGAGGTCGAAATAAAGGGCGTAACCTCGGATTCGAGGTGTGTCGGGGAGGGATATCTCTTCGCCGCCCTTAAGGGCGAACATGTGGACGGCCTTGAGTTCGTCGGGGAGGCCGTCGAGAGGGGGGCGGCCTGCGTGCTGGCCGAGGCCCCCTCGCCGGGGATAAAGGTCCCGGAGGTCATAGTGGAGGACGCAAAGGCCGCGCTCGGGAGGGTTGCCGCCCTCTTCAGCGGCGAGCCCTCCGCCCGGATGGAGATCGTAGGCATAACCGGCACCAACGGTAAGACAACCGTCGCCTATCTCCTCGAGTCGATACTCAAGGAGGCCGGCTTTACCCCGGGCGTTATAGGCACTATAAGTTACCGCTACGGCGGGACGATATTCCCCGCCCCGCTTACGACCCCGCCGGCCCCGGAGCTCCAGGAGCTCATGAAGGATATGGCCGACTCCGGTGCGACCCACTGCGTCATGGAGGTGTCCTCGCACGCGCTTTCGGAGAAAAGGGTCGAGGGGTGCGGCTTCGGAGTAAAGATATTCACCAACCTGAGCGCCGAGCACCTCGACTACCATCACTCGATGGAGGAGTACTTCGACGCCAAGAGGAGGCTCTTTACGGACGCCGTATTCGATTCCGGCCGGGGAGAGGCCGCGCATAAGACGGTAATAAATATCGACGACGAGTGGGGCAGGAGGCTCTTGAAGGACGTAGCCCATCCCCTTAAGTACGGGACACCAGAGGGTGGGGAGGGGGGGAAGGGGGCGGATATATTCCCCGAGGACGTTTCCATGTCCGGGGGAGGTATAGAGGCGACGGTGGTAACGCCGCTCGGGAGGCTCAAGGTGTCTTCCCGGCTTGTGGGCGAGCATAACCTGCAGAACATAATGGCCGCCGTGGGAGCTGGCTGCGCAATGGAGCTCCCGCTGGAGGCGATAGAAAAGGGGGTTAATATGCTTGAGAGCGTTCCCGGAAGGCTTGAGAAGGTCGAGGTAAAGGAGGGGGTGACCGCGTTCGTGGACTATGCCCATACCCCGGACGCGCTGGAGAGGACGCTCCTTGCATTGAGGGAAATATCCCAGGGGGGGGTCGTAACGGTCTTCGGCTGCGGCGGCGACCGGGACAGGAGCAAGCGGGCCCTCATGGGGGAGATATCCGGCAGGCTCTCGGCCCTTACCATCATAACCTCGGATAACCCCAGGGGCGAGGATCCCACCCTGATATTGAAGGAGGTAGAGGAGGGGATAGAGAAGGAGAACGGCGGCGGGGCCCCGGAGGACGGCGTCTATACCGTCATAGAGGACAGGGCCGAGGCCATAAGGGAGGCCGTCGAGGCGGCCGAGCCCGGTGAGACGATACTCGTTGCCGGCAAGGGACACGAAAACCACCAGATTATCAAAGGGGAGAGGATCCCATTTGACGACCTCAAGGCATTGAGAGAGGCGTTAAAAAAGGAGCGCTGCGCTTGAGGCTCACGCGGGGAGGG
>JAZGJJ010000175.1 GCA_036482575.1 Thermodesulfobacteriota bacterium | reverse complement strand
CGACCGGAGGAGGCGGTGGTGCCGCTTCGGCCGGAGGAGGCGGAGGTGCCGCTTCGACCGGAGGAGGCGGTGGTGCCGCTTCGACCGGAGGAGGCGGAGGTGCTGCTTCGACCGGAGGAGGCGGTGGTGCCGCCGCCGGTGCTGCGGGCTTTGCAAGAATATCTCTGACCCTGCCGAGGAGCTCTTCCGACTCAAAGGGCTTTACGATGTGGCCGTCAGCGCCCACACGCGCCGCATCCACTTCGTTTAACGGCTCGAACGTGCCGGAGAGGAGCAGCACCGGCGTGGAGGCGATCTCAGGGTCTCCCTTTACGGCTTCGCACACCTCGTAGCCGTTCTTGCCCGGCATGGCCACGTCCGCCATCACCAGGTCGGGCCTGGTCTCCTTTGCCTTCGCTATGGCCGAGTCCCCGTCGCCCACTATTATGAGTTCGTAGTCCTCGGCCGCAAACGTAAGCGAGATGACCTTCTGTATGGTTATGCTATCGTCCGCAAGGAGTATTTTCTTGGGCATGCCTGAAATACCTTTTTTTCCATATTTATTCGGGAAAACTATATAAAATTACCACTTAATAGTCGGGGTAGTCAAGGGTTTTTTAGCACCGTGACGGTGTCTCAACTTCCGGACAACCGCTATTGGTACGAGGTACCAATGATGTGTTGGGCCGCGTATGGCGTTAATCGTGCGGCAGCACCATGAGGACTGTCCTGAGTATGTCGAGGGGGTGTTTCGAATTCGGGCCGCCCGTTTGGGCCACTGCCCGCCTTATGGCCGCCCGCAGCCCTTATAATAAGATTTGCGTTGACTGTGCTGAAGCATATCTGATAGAATTTTTTGTTGAGATGCTGGAATTCTTGCAAAAAATCCTTCTTATGGCCCCGCCTCTTCTCCTGGCGCTGACCGCCCACGAGTGCGCCCACGCCTGGGTGGCATCAAGGCTCGGCGACCCCACGGCGAAGATGATGGGCCGGATTACGCTTAATCCAATAAAGCACCTGGACCCGCTCGGGACGCTGGCCCTTTTCCTCTCCGGGATGTTCGGATGGGCAAAGCCCGTGCCGGTAAACCCGCGTCACTTCAAGGACCCGGCTAAGGGCATGATGTACGTCTCTCTGGCCGGGCCGGCGACGAACCTCTTCCTCGCTGCCGTCTTTACGCTCGTCTATAAGCTCTTAATCGCCCTGGCGCCGCCGGCGGGGGTGGAGGTCTCCGGCCTGTACGACCCGCTCTTCCGGATGGTAGTGATAGGCATATACATGAACGTCGCGCTCGCCGTCTTCAATATGATCCCCGTGCCGCCGCTTGACGGGAGCAAGGTGCTCGCAAGTTTCCTGCCCCCGGACAAGGCCCTTGCGTTTTCGAGGATCGAGCCGTACGGCTTCCTGATACTCCTGACCCTTATCTTTACCGGTGTGATCCATGCCGTGTTTTACCCCATTGTCATGGTTGCCTTTAATTTTCTTACCGGGGGCGTCATCTGATGGTGCAGGCGAAGGCAAAGGGAAAAAAGGTCTTGAGCGGGATGAGGCCCTCGGGGAGGCTCCACCTCGGGCACTACCACGGCGTGCTAGAGAACTGGCTCCGGCTCCAGGGCGAGCACCATTGTTTTTTCTTCGTCGCGGACTGGCACGCGCTCACCACCGAGTACGCGGACCCTAAAGGTATAAGGGAGAACAGCCGCGAGATGGTGCTGGACTGGCTCTCGGTCGGCATAGACCCTGAGGTCTCGACCATATTCGGCCAGTCCGCCATCAAGGAGCACGCCGAGCTCTTCGTCCTCCTTTCGATGATAACCCCGCTCTCGTGGCTCGAGCGGAACCCGACCTACAAGGAGCAGTTGACCGAGCTTAAGGATAAGGATATCCACACGCACGGCTTTCTCGGCTACCCGGTCCTTCAGACCGCGGACATCATAGTCTACAAGGCCGAGATGGTACCGGTCGGCGTGGACCAGGCCCCCCATATAGAGCTCGCAAGGGAGATAACGCGCCGCTTCAACCACCTCTACGGAGATACCTTCCCCGAGCCAGAGACACTCCTGACCGAAGCGCACAAGGTGCTCGGCACCGACGGCAGGAAGATGAGCAAGGCATACGGGAACGCCATCTACCTCTCGGACTCGCCCGAGGTTATAGAGAAGAAGATGCTCACCATGGTGACCGATACGGCGAGGAAGAGGAAGACGGACCCCGGCAACCCGGACGTCTGCCCGGTCTTCCTCTCGTTCCACAAGCTATACTCGGACGAGGAGACCTCTGCCTGGGTGCGCGAGGGCTGCACCGGCGCATCCATCGGCTGCATAGAGTGCAAGAAGGCCGTCATACCGAAGGTCCTCGAGAGGCTTGAGCCCGTACGGGAAAAGAGGGCCGAGCTCTCGAAAGACCCGGAGCGGGTGTGGTCGATTCTCAGGGAAGGCGAGGCGAGGGCGAGGGAGGTGGCACAGAAGACCATGACGGCCGTAAGGGCCGCCATGGGGCTCGCCTGACCGCTTATGTCCTATAACGTAAAGCTCGAAATATTCGAAGGTCCGCTCGACCTCCTCCTGCACCTCATAAAGAAGCAGGAGGTCGACATCTACGACATATCCGTCTCCAACATAACCGAGCAGTACCTCGAGTACGTGGAGATGATAAAGGGCATGGACCTCGACCTCGCCGGAGAGTTCCTCGTTATGGCGGCTACGCTCGTCCACATAAAGAGCAAGATGCTCCTGCCGCTTCCGGAGGAGGGGGAGGAGGAAGAGGAAGGACACGACCCGAGGGAGGACCTTATAAAGAAGCTCCTCATCTACCGGAGCTTTAAGGAGGCGGCGCTGGATATCAGCCAGAGGCTCGTCCTCGGCAGGGACGTATTTACCAGGGGGATGCCCTTCCCGCCGGGCGAGATGGAGAGCCCGGAAGACGAGGTCCTTATGGACGCCACACTCTTCGACCTGGTGGGGGCGCTCAGGGATATGCTCAAGAGGGCGCCCAAAGCGCACGAGATAGACTTTACCGCCGACAGGTTCAGGGTCACCGACAAGGTGAACCATATAATGGAGGTGCTGGGCAGGGAGAAGAGCGTTATATTCACCGACCTCTTCAACCCCAACTCCACCAGGGGGGAAATAATCGCGACCTTCCTTGCCACCCTGGAGTTGGCGAGGATGCTTCTTATTCGTATTCACCAGAGCGGCGAGGGGGAAATAAGAATATACCAGACGTCGGGCGAGGTCCGTCCGGGGGAGATCATATGACCGATAGGGAGAGTTTGATACCGCTTGTGGAGGCCCTTATCTTCGCGGCCGACCATCCGGTAACGATCGACAGGCTCGCCGGAGTACTCGAAGGCGAGAAGAAGGAGGATATAAAGGCCGCGCTCGGCGAGCTCATGGAGCGCTACTCGTCCGGCGACGGGGGGCTCTATATCGAGGAGGTGGCCGGCGGCTACCAGATGAGGACCCGCGCCGAGTACGCCCCCTGGATGAGGAGGCTCTTCAAGATAGGCATGCAGAGGGTCAGCAAGGCCGCCATGGAGACGCTCGCCATAGTGGCCTACAAGCAGCCGATAACAAAGGGGGAACTCGAAGAGATAAGGGGAGTCGACTCGGGAGGGGTGCTGAGGACCCTCCTTGACAGGAGGCTCATAAAGATGGTGGGCAGGAAGGATACCCCCGGAAGGCCGGTCGTATACGGCACGACCAAGGAGTTCCTCGAGACCTTCGACCTGAAGGACCTCTCGCACCTTCCCGCACTTAGAGATATCGAATCTCTGGAGGATAGTGAAGATGCCGCAACGGAAGAAGAGCTCGTCACGGAAAGCGATGCAGGGGAAGAGAGTGTCGAAAAAAGCCTCGGCGCCGAAGGCGACGCGGAGGAAGAGCGCGTCGAAGAAGGTCTCGACGCGGAAGACAACGACGACGACGAAGAAGAGGACGAGTTCGAAGAAGACGACGACGAGGAAGAGCCCTCCAAGGAAGAGTCCTCCGAAGAAGAGTCCCCCGACGAAAAGCCCCCTGAAGAAAAATGCGCCGAAGAAAAGTCCTCCGAAGAAAGATTCAATGGAAAGGCTCCAGAAGGTGATAGCCAGGGCGGGGATAACGTCGAGGAGGAAGGCCGAGGAACTCATCCTTCAGGCCAGGGTCCGGGTAAACAAGAGCGTAATAGTTGAACTCGGTACCAGGGTCGATCCGGCCCGGGACATTATCGAGGTGGACGGCAAGCCCATCTCCCCTCGCCGCGTCGAAGGGCCGAGGACATATCTGCTGCTGAATAAGCCCAAGGGCTGCATAAGCGCTCTTTCTGACCCGGAGGGAAGGCCCGTCGTCACCGACCTGGTCAAGAAGGTCAAGGCCCGGGTCTTTCCCGTGGGCAGGCTCGACTACGACGCCGAAGGGGTGCTGCTCTTGACCGACGACGGCGAGCTCATGGAACGGCTTATACACCCCCGGTACAAGATCCCCAAGAAGTACCACGTAAAGGTAAGGAACGTGCCGGACGAGAAGACCCTGGCCAGGCTCGAGCGGGGCGTCTCCCTCGAGGACGGCAAGACCCACCCGGCGAGGGCCAGGCTTTTACGAACGACCCGCGAGAACTCCTGGATAGAGCTCACCGTCACCGAGGGGAGGACGAGGCTCGTTAAGAGGATGTGCCAGAGGGTGGGCCATCCGGTGACAAAGTTAAAGAGGGTCGAGTTCGCGGGGCTCAGGCCCGGCGGGCTCAAGCCCGGAGAGTTCAGGCACCTTACCAAAAAAGAGGTGGAGAGGTTGAGGGGATATTAGGGGCGGAGAGCTGACCCGTCCGCCTTAAGCCGCTCGCCCGCTTCCCCGGGGCTTAAAGGGTGAAGAATAAAGATCTGTCCCGCACGCTCGGGGGTTTCTACGAGGCCCTCTTCCGCTCCTTCGGCCCCCAGCTCTGGTGGCCGGCGAGGACGAGGTTCGAGGTCGTGGTCGGCGCCATCCTGACACAGAACACCAACTGGACCAACGTAGAAAAGGCCATAAGGAATCTAAGGAGAGAGAAGCTCCTTAAGCCGGGAGCTATGCACGCTCTCGGCGTAAAGGCCCTCGCCGAACGTATCCGTCCCGCCGGCTACTTCAACGTAAAGGCGAAAAGGTTGAAGGCCTTTTTAAGCCACCTCTTCGACAACTACGGCGGCGGCATCGACGCGTTCCTTAAGAAAGAGACCGGCGTCTTGAGGCGCGAGCTTTTAACGGTAAACGGCATCGGGCCGGAGACCGCCGACTCCATCGTGCTCTACGCCGCCGGGAAGCCGGTCTTCGTCGTGGACGCCTACACCAAACGGGTACTTACCCGTCACGGCCTTATAGGAGAGGACGCCGCTTACGACGAGATGCAAAAACTCTTTATGGATAACCTCCCGCACGAGGCCGGGACCTTCAACGAATACCACGCGCTTATCGTAAGGGTCGGTAAGGAGTTCTGCAGGCCGAGAGAGCCGCTCTGTACCGACTGTCCGCTCGGGGGGTTTCTATAATGGGAGCGGTGAAGAATACCATAAGGGTCATGGACCCGGTCCTTGCCTCCAAGATAGCCGCCGGAGAGGTGGTGGAGAGGCCCGCCTCCGTGGTGAAGGAACTGGTCGAGAACGCGATAGACGCCGGCGCCACGGAGGTGACCGTACAGGTGGCCGAGGGAGGGAAGCGCCTTATACGCGTGGCGGACAACGGCTCGGGGCTGTCGAGGGAGGACGCCGCGCTCGCCTTCGAGCGGCACGCGACGAGCAAGATAACCGACGAGAGCGACCTCTTCGACATACACACGATGGGCTTTCGCGGCGAGGCCATATCGAGCATAGCCTCGGTGGCAAGGGTCGTCATAAAGACACGGCTCAGGGGCGAGGTCGAGGGCACGCGCGTCACGGTCGAGGGGGGCTCCGAGCCCGAGGTCGGGGCCGAGGGAATGCCCGAGGGGACTACCGTCGAGGTAAGAGACATCTTCTACAATACGCCGGCGAGGAGCAAGTTCATGAGGACCGCCACGACCGAGTACGGCCATATAGCAGATACCTTCCGCAAGCTCGTCTTCGCCCGCCCTGAGATAAGGATGAAGCTCACGCACGGGTCTTCAAAGCCCATAGAGGCCGGGGGGCGGAGCCTGGCGGAAAAAATCTCGGATATATTCGGGAGGGACATCATGAAGGAGCTCGTCCCGCTAAAGGCCGTAAGCGCGGAGGGGGTCTCGGTGGAGGGGCTCGTGGGAAGGCCCGAGTTCTCCGGCCCCACGGCAAAGAAGCTCTTTACCTATATAAACGGCCGGTGGGTGCGCGACAGGGGGGTGACGCGCGCGGTAATCGACGGCTATGAAGGTATGATAGAGAGAGGTAGGTATCCCTTCGCGGTCATAAAGCTTACCCTTCCCCCCGCCGAGGTGGACGTAAACGTCCATCCGGCCAAGAGTGAGGTGAGGTTCAGAAAACCTTCCTTCATATACGATATAGTAAGGGCCGCGGTAAGGGGCTCTTTCAGCGCCGGGTCGGTGGCTGCGGGTGCTCCCGCCCCCCCCGCCCCCCCGTACGCGCGTCCGCGTACGGGCTATGATTCAAGGTCGGCAAGGGAGCTGAGGCCGCCTGGCGGGTGGTCCATGCCCGGCCTTAAAGGCCCGTCCGGGACTGCTAACCCTGCTTTTGAGTTCCAAAAACCGTCCGGGGATACTGTAAACCCCGAGTTTCTCGCAATGGAG
>JAZGJJ010000174.1 GCA_036482575.1 Thermodesulfobacteriota bacterium | reverse complement strand
AGGTCGAACGCATAGTCGTTGAAAATCCGGCGGACGTCGCCCTTTTTAAAGCCGTAACGGACCGGCCCGTAACGCACCTTGCGTGTATCGGGCCTAACGAATAGGGAAATGGAAAAAAGGCTTATGGGCACTAACGATTATAAAACAGACGTACTTATAGTCGGTACCGGCCCAAGCGCGGCCGCCGCCGGTAAAAGACTCGTTGACGCAGGGTTAAAAACAATAGCGATCGACTTCAGGAAACTTCCGCGCCATAAGATCTGCAGCGGCATACTTTCGCCGAGGGGACACCGGTTTCTTATAGAGAACTTCGGCCCGCTGCCGAAAGAAGCGCTTTACGACCCGACCTCTTGCCGCGGCGTACAGTTTCACTTCCCCAATTCGCCTACCCTGCCGATGGACTTTGCCGGCGGACCGACCCCTCACCTGCACAGAAAGTACTCCGACTACTGGGGCATCACTCGCTCGGGCGTGGAAGTGCACGACGAGACCTCATGTACCGGTCTCTCCACGGACGGCAAGACCGCAGTTGTTAAGGCACGCAAAGACGGTGAAGAGGTCACTTACACGGCGAGCTTCGTCATAGGCGCGGACGGAGCTAATTCGCCCGTTCGGAGCGCCCTTTACCCGGACTACAACAAGCACATCCCCTGGTTCGTCGCCGCGCATAAGTTTCATGAAATAATCGAATGCCCGCTCGATGCCGAGTACTTCCACTTCTGGGTTAACCCAAAACTCGGGCACTATACATGGAGTCATAGAAGGGACGGCAAGCAGATTATCGGGGTTGGGTTTAAGCAGGGCGGAAACGTCGACGAGTATCACCAAAGAGTCGTAGCATACCTGAAGGAAAACCACGGGGTGATCCTTGCGCCGGCAGACGCAAAGGAGGGCGGCGCGCACAACTTCGGCCCCTCGATCATAAACCGCTACGTCTTCGGCAGGGGGAACGTCCTCGTAACGGGGCAGGCCGCCGGGTTCTTCAACATGCTTGCCGAGGGCATGAGTTGCGCCCTGCATTCAGGCGCAATAGCGGGCGAGTCGATAATAGAGTCCCTGCATGAGGCACGTCCGGTGCAGGAGATATACCGGGAACAGATAGTATCCGAGGTAAACCACACAACGGACCAGTGGAACCCGATAAAGGCCGTGACGTCGGATGTCTATGAGGCGGACTTATGGGAGCCGATAAAAAAACTGAAAAAACGGGAACTGCTCTCTCTGGGCAGCGACCTGTGGAACTTCCTCTGTCTGTACGGAGAGCTTAACTGGGGCAGGCAGATCATGGGGCAGTCCATAAGGCGTCTTGTTACGGGTAACTATTCGACCAAAAGGTGGTTGTAGCCAGCGTGACGCTGGACCCAATATTTAGACCGGCGTGCCGCCGGGCGCGCGCCCAGCGTCACGCTGCCTTTGTGCCGATTGGGAAGGGCGTCGTCTTATTTACACATAACAGTTTACGCTACCGTAGATATTAACCGCTATGACCGGTGAAGAGAAGGATAGATTAAGAGAAAAGATGCTCGTCGATATTGGCGTGCTTGAGGATACCGTGGAGAAACTTTGCGACTCCTCAAAGCCCGTGGCTCCGGATAACGCCATAGGGCGTCTTACGAGGATGGAGGCGATAAACGCCAAGAGCATAAGCGAGGCCTCTCTATCCAATGCCAGGGACCGGCTCTCAAGGCTCAAAGCCGCGCTCTCAAGGCTCGATGAAGAGGAGTTCGGTATCTGCCGCGAGTGTGAAGAGCCCATTCCCGCAGGGCGTATCATGATCATGCCCGAGAGCATATACTGTGTAAAGTGCATGGGCGGAAGATGACCACCTGCGGTTCGGCGGTTCGGCGGTTCGGCCTTCGGCCATTTCCATACAATGGCTTTTTTCGGGGAGTCAGAGGTATTGCGAGGAGAGGCAAGTCAAGAGTGTCGAGTACATCTACAAGTCCGCACCTATAAGGAAGCTCGCTAATTAATGATTACCGATAGTAGCTATTAAGTCTCTTGGACCTGGTTCTGGTGGGGACATGGGGTCGTAGGGCAGCATTTGCGTTTAATTCTTCGGACTTAATAAACCCTGTCGGCGGTCCTTACAAGTTTTTTGGGGATACGGATCCCCATATTCTTCGCCGTAGCGATGTTGATAGAGAGCTTGAGCGTCCTCGGCGAGTAAAGGCGAGTGGCACCACCCAGCTTCTTTCCGCTCAGAAGGACCTCCGCTATCTCACCCGCCTGCCTTCCAACATCCTCACTGTCAAATGAAAGGGCGAAGAGCGCGCCATTTTTAACATACTTCTCGGATATGCCGATGATTGGTATTGACCTCTTCTTTGAGAAGCGGAGCATATAATCGATAGATGCGGGGGTTGTTACCGTGGTATCCGGTACCATCCACAGGGCGTCTACCCTGCCGGCCATAAGGTTTACGGCGTCGATGGCCTCGGTGCCGGTTGAGACCTTGTTCGCAACGAGATGCAAGCCGAGTTCTTCGGCGGCTTTCAGCGCAGTGTCAATAAGCTCTTTTGTCTTTGATGGGTCATAGACCACACCCACCCGCTTTACACCAGGCATGACCTTTTTAAGCACATCGAGCTGCTTATCGGGCGGCACGTTCATGCTTATCCCATGGAAGTTCGACCTGCTACTATCCCAGTCCCTTCCCATTACGCCGTTTGGGTTCAGCACGAAAGTAAATACCACCGGGATGTCGTGGAATTCTTTCTGTATCAGGTCCAGGGCGTCCGTGCCGAGGGTGAAGATAAGCTCAGACTCTCCGTCCCTTATGAGAAATATCAGTTCCTCTTCGGTTTCACCCTTTGAGTTCTTATGCCGTATAACATACTCGGTAACCTTTGCGGAGACGGTCGATTTAAAGCCGGTGATCGCGCTCCTGTAGGGCTTGATGTCAAGGCTCTTGATGGCCGTGATGTCTGCCGCAAGAGAGTGCCCGACGGATGCGAAGACCATAAGCAGCAAAAGGGTGAGGCCCTTAAGTAGGCGACCTTGGCAAAGATAGGCCCACCCACGCCCGTTACCGGTATGTCCCGTTCCGTTATGTTTGTACTCTGTCCTCATTTCCAAGCGCTCGTTCTCTCGCTAAATCAGTCGAATCCATTGTTATAAATATGCAATAAGAATACCACTTTTTCTTATTAAGACCTGTAGAGTGCTTCTAAATAGAACCTGAACTCCCCTTTCAAGTATACAGAACGGCATCCCGGTTGTAAAGGCTTTAGTTTCTATCTATCCGTTCCTTAAATAGGGCGATTTGGCTTGATTAGTCCGGTACTGCAAAGTATAATCATTATGATACGCAATAGCGTAGATAGTTGTAACGGAACCCGCGCTGTATGTTTTGCTGCCGGAAGTTTGCCTGTATGGTGGGTAGTAATTATTACAACCTGAGTGGAGACTGAGTAGAAAGGGGGAGGTTACGGCACAGAGGCTTTCGATTATAACGAAGGTGGGGCTATTACTGTTACTGCCCACCTGTGCGGCGCTCGTCGCTATCTGGATTTTCTACAACTACCTTGACCAGACTTCCGCGGACGTGCAGTTCATAAACATGGCGGGGCGCCAGAGGATGCTCTCCCAGAAGCTTGGCGCCCTTACCCAGAAGGTACAGCTGGGGCAGACCGAGGCCAAGGAGCAGTTGCGCGAGAACAGCGAGTCGTTTGAGGAGACGCTCGTTATGATGGAGCAAGGCGGTGCGCTTATGGGCACGGTCTTCCCGCCCGCGCCCGAGGAGCTGCAGGATAGCGTTGGTGAGCTCCGCAGCCTCTGGGAGCCCTATAAGGCAAAGCTCAAAACGATCATAGAACTCTCTGAAAGCGACGTCGATCTCATAGTCGAACTCCCGCCCGTTGACGTCGAGGCCCCTCGGGCCTACGCCTACATCCATGCCAATACGGCCATCCTTACCGAAGTTGCCAACCGTATCGTAACGCGCTTTGAGGCGAAGAGCCGTCAGCATCGCGAGCGAATGATACTCACCCTCTTCGGCGTAGTATGCTTCGACATATTCCTGCTCATATTCGGCGTGTACGTCATAAGGCGCTACGTAGGGGAGCGCAAAAAGGTGGTGGAGGAGTTGAGTGTTGCCAAGGAGTCGGCCGAGAAGGCGACACGCACCAAAAGCGAGTTCCTGGCTAATATGAGCCACGAGATACGCACGCCCATGAACGCCATCATAGGGATGACCGAACTCACGTTGAACACTACTCTTACACAGGAACAGAATGATTATCTCAAGATAGTCAAGACCTCCTCCAGTTCCCTCTTAACCGTGATAAACGACATCCTCGACTTCTCAAAGATTGAGGCAGGCAAGCTCGATATCGAGCCTGTGCCCTTCGGGCTCCGGGACTGTCTCGGAGACATTATGAGCGCTCTCGCCGTTCAAGCCCATGAGAGGTCACTGGAACTCGCCTGTCACGTCCCCAACGATGTGCCGGACGCACTTGTTGGCGACCCTGTCCGGTTCCGTCAGATACTCGTAAACCTGATAGGCAATGCCGTCAAGTTCACCGATGATGGTGAGGTGGTCCTACGCGTGGAAAATGAGAACGTTGCGGAGACCGAGGTGGTACTGCACTTTACAGTCACCGACACAGGAATGGGTATTCCTCCGGAAAAGCAGGATACCATTTTTGACGCATTCACACAGGTGGACTCGTCTTTTTCCCGCAAGTTCGAAGGCACGGGGCTCGGTCTTGCAATCTCATCCCAACTCGTAGACTTGATGGGCGGGAAGATATGGTTCGAGAGCCCTGTCGCTAAACCCAAGGGCAGAGGCGGCGGGCCGGGGAGTACCTTTCAGTTTACGGTACCCTTCGTGGTGCAGAAGGAGGTAGAGCCTACGCCTATCGAAACCTACAGTGAAAGACTGGAAGGATTGCCTGTACTTATAGTTGACGACAACCCCACCAGCCTTGCCATTTTAGAGGAAATGGCCCTGGGCTGGAAGATGACCCCTACAGGCGTAAACAGCGCCGAGAATGCGCTTGAGGCGCTCCGGAAAACCGCGGCACCTGCTTCTTCTAATGCCCCTTACAGAATTATAATTCTCGACGTCACGCTCCCCGACACGGACGGCTTTGAGTTGGCAAGGATGATAAAAGGCGACCCCGGCCTCTTGCAAGGGGCGGACATAATAGTACTCTCGACGTCCGAGCCCAGTAGGCTGGAGCTTTGCCGTAAACAGTCGCTTGGCCATTGCATCATAAAGCCTGTAAAGCAATCAGCGTTCTTTAACGCCATCATAGGCGCCGTGGTCCCTGAAATGGCCGAGATCTCTATATGCGCTACGGAGAAGGCCCGAAAGACGGCCGCACACCAGCGCTTAAGCAAGTCCCCCCTCAAAATCCTTCTTGCCGAGGACAACCCGGTAAACCAGATCCTTGCCGTGGCCCAGCTCGAGGGATACGAAGTCACGGTCGTTAACGACGGCACCGAGGCGCTGAACGCTCTGGCAAAGAACGAGTTCGATTTGCTCTTGATGGATATTCAGATGCCTAAGATGGACGGCTTTGAGACCACAGTCACCATTCGTAAGACCGAGGAGACCTCCGGTAGACACATACCCATAATCGCCATGACGGCCCACGCGATGATCGGTGACAGGAAACGCTGCCTCGATGCGGGGATGGACGGTTATGTGTCAAAGCCCATAAACTCCGTGGAGCTCTCAAGGGCCATAGACAATGTATTAGAGGCCCTTTCCAATCACTCCGGTCCGGCTCGTACTATCCATCAAGCGGAGACGGTAGATATCGATAGCGTCATAGACCGAGATGCTCTTAAAGCAATCATGGGTTACAACGAGAACCTTAAAAAACGTATCTTCAATGTTTTCCTTAATGAGTTTCCCGGGCAGCTTGAGGCTATAAAGAGCGCAGTAGAGCGCTCGGACAGCCGGGCCCTCAGGGAGGCGGCCCATAAATACAATAGCTCCGTGAGTACTGTCGGCGCTAAAGCGGCCGGGGGTCTGACGCGTGAGCTTGAAAGGATGGGCAGTAAGGCTGACCTGACAGGCGCGAAAGAGGCCTGCGACGCCCTGTCCCGAGAAACCGGACGTGCTGCGGCAGCGCTCACTTTGCTTCTGGCCGAAATGAAGTCAGAGGAGTAAAGGGTGTCTGCCGCAAGAAAGACGACAGACTGGAACTCTCGTTGTAAGGCTCAGAACCTGTAGAGCACCTCGCCAATGACGCTTACCCCGTCCCTCGGGAGGTCTCCGGGGACGGACATGTCCTCGGGGTCCTCGTAATCCTCGTCGAGTATGTTGTGGCCCGAGAGCCTTAATTCCAGTCCTCCGGCGAAGTCCTTCGCTATGAGCGTCAGGTCGACCAGCGTGTATTTGGCGAGCGCGTCGCGCGGGTCACCCGTGACCCTGGGTCTCTCGTCGGACCAGAAGACGTTCAGGTTCGCGTTGAGATACTCTGTGATGGCAAGGTCGGCCCCGACGTTGGCCTTGTGCTTGGCGACGTTCGGGAGCCTTCGGTGCGTCTCCCTGTCCTCGGGCTCCTGAAAGGTGTAGTTGGCGTACACCCTGGAGCCGTCCCTGAAGGTCCTCTCGAGCTCCGCCTCTATG
>JAZGJJ010000173.1 GCA_036482575.1 Thermodesulfobacteriota bacterium | reverse complement strand
TGGCAACACGCCGGGTCATTATGTGGAAAAGCGCAGCGTATCTCCCGCCCTCGTCTCTGTCGCCGATAGGGTCCCGGCCGGAAGTTCCAGGACGGTCTTTGCCTTAAAGACGATCTTTGAAAGCCTGTTAGGAGGTATATTCTCCCTTGCTTCTACGACCACGTTGTCCGCGTCCAGGAAGAGCACGTCTATGGGGAAGCTCATCCCGATGGTATGGATACCCCGGCAGGGCTTTATCCACAGGGCCTCCCCGTCTTCGAGGCGTTTTCTTCCCAGGAGCCCCTTCATGCGGGCGAGGACACTGTCCGCTACTACCACGTTATGTGAGAGTTCCCTGTCGTTTTTCAGATTGAAGGCCTTCATCCGGGTAAGCGGTCTTTGAGGTCGTTTCCGTCCGTTCCGGGAAGAGGCGGCTCAAGAGGTGAACCCCCCTTCGCCCTTCCTCGCCCCTCTCCGGCCCCCCGGGCCCATGAAAGTCTTTGCCGCCGTGGGCTGTCCCCTGGTGCGGGGGGAAACCTACGGCGGTCGTTTTATGGCAACTCCTGCCGCGCCGTCCCCGGCCGCCAGGCCGGGGATTATTGCAATAGACCGGGGGGGAGGGGGGGGGAGGGGGGGGTCCGTTCCGGTCTTCTACAGGTCTGAAAGGGTCGATACTATCCTTATGAACGCGGGCACCAGTATTACTATGAACATGGATGGAAAGAGGAGGAATACGAGAGGGAACATGAGTTTTATGGCCGTCTTGGCCGCTTCCTCTTCCGCCTTCTGTCTCCGCTTGGTCCTGAGCGTATCCGAGTGTACCCGCAGCGAGTCGGCGAGGCTGGTGCCCAGGCGTTCGGTCTGGATGAGCATGGCGGCCAGTGCCTTGAGGTCCTCTTCCATCGTCCGTTCGCCCATATCCTTTAGCGCCTCGTAGCGCGGCTTTCCCGCCCGTGTCTCCTGGACCGTGATGTTCATCTCTTTTGCCAGGGGGCTCTGTAAGAACTGTTTGTCTTCATAGACCCGTATCATGGAGGCGTCTATGCTCAACCCGGCCTCCACGCAGATCGTTAAAACGTCAAGGACGTCCGGAAGGTCATGGAAGATCTGGAGCTGCCTGTTCTTCACCATTCTCCTGAGCCCGAAGCTCGGGGCTATGTAGCCCATGCAGCCAATGATGGCCGCATAGAGCATCGTGGTGTTCATGTCGTGTCCCGCCGGCAGTGCCAGGAACACGAAGTAGAGCACCGGAAGGGCCGCCGCCGATAAGAGCTTGATCCCTATAAAGACGGGCACCATTTCCCCTCTGAGGCCCGCCGCCACCATCATTTTTCTGTACTTGCCGTACTCTTCGGGCCGGAGGGGGATCTTCCCGCCCAGGTTCTCCATGAACTTCTCCCAGCCGCTGAGCGGCCTGTGGAGGGAGGATACTTCCTCTCTTCTCCGGACCTCCTCCGCGATGCTGTCCAGCCTGTCATCCAGCCCGCCCTTTTGGGGGATAACCAGGTAGAGGAAGGCAAACAGGAGCGCGCTTGCTACCACGAACGTAAGGGCTATCACTGCGAATACGGACATAAGGACCCCTTATAGTCGGTTAAATTTTTATATCCACTATTTTTCTGATAACGAAGAAGCCGGCCACCATGCCGCCGCCGGCGAGGTATAGGGCGTATATCCCCCAGGGGACGTTGAAGAACTCCTCTATATAGCCAGGTAGTGTGACGTAGAAGATCGCGGCCATGACAAACGGTACGGCCGCCAGGATGTATCCGGAGAGTCTTGCCTGGGCCGTATAGACCCTGACCTGCCGCCTTATCTTCAGGCGTTCCCTTATGGTATGCGCGAGCCTTTCGAGTATTTCACCGAGGTTACCGCCGACCTCCCTGTGGATGTTCGTGGCCATTACGAAGAACCTCACGTCGGTGCCGGCCATCCGCTTCGACATATGGTCCAGCGCTTCCCTCATGGAGAGCCCCAGGGCCTGCTCTTCGTATGCGGTCCTGAAGAGGCCCGCTACGGGCTCCGGCATTTCGGTGCCCACCATCTCGATGGCCGCGCTCAAGGAGTGCCCGGCCTTAAGCGAGCGCGAGACCATATCGAGGGCGTCCGGGAACTGCTCGGTGAACTTTTTGACCTTGGCGGAGCGCATGTAGTTTATAACCATTAGTGGCACTACGGCACCGACCGGTATCAGGGCGAGGGGGATTATCATCCCCTCGGTGAAGAGAAGCCCGAGCGTGCACGCGAAGACAGCGGACGCGACCACCAGAAGGAATACCATCTTCACGTCCCACTTGACCCCCGAGCTGTCCACGAAGTCGTCAAGTTTCCTTACGAGAGAGGACTTGAAGAGCACCCTGTCGAGGGGGGACATCTCCTTCAAGAGTTCCACCCTGAGGTCCGCGGGGAAGCGTCTGTCGGCAGCGTCCGAGGCGAGGCCCCTCATGCGCTTTCTGATCTGGTATCTCGGCGAGGAGCGTACCTCCACGACCCACATGTAGAGGGTGATGACGGCGAGGAACGCCGCGAAGAAGAACATTACGACTATGTGTAAAGGCGCCAGTATCATGTTTCCCTCTCAGGTTCGAAAATTTTAGACGGGATGTCGATCCCATGCAGCTTGAGCTTGTCCATGAACCTCGGCCTCACGCCCGTGGGCTTGAACTCGCCCAGCACGGTGCCGTCCGGTCCGATCCCTTTCCTGTCGTACAGGAAGATATCATGCATCACTATCGTGTTGCCTTCCATCCCGGTTATCTCGGACACCCTCGATAGTTTCCTCGTGCCGTCCGGCAACCTTGAGAGCTGTATAATCACGTGCAGCGCGGAGGAGACCTGTTCTCTTATGGCCCTTTCGGGGAGGTCCACCCCGGCCATGAGCACCATCGTTTCGAGCCTGAGCATGGCGTCCCTTGTGCTGTTCGCGTGGATGGTCGAGAGCGAGCCGTCGTGGCCGGTGTTCATGGCCTGGAGCATGTCCAGCGCTTCGTCGCCCCTGACCTCGCCGATTACGATCCTGTCGGGTCTCATCCTGAGCGAGTTCCTGACGAGGTCCCTCTGGGTGACCTGTCCCGCACCCTCTATGTTCGGGGGCCTCGTTTCGAGCCTTACCACGTGCTCCTGCTTGAGTTGGAGCTCGGCCGAGTCTTCGATGGTTACGACCCTCTCTCCCTCGGGTATGGCCTCGGAGAGGATGTTCAGGAAGGTGGTTTTCCCGGAGCCCGTGCCGCCGGAGATGAGGATATTGAGCCTCGCCTGCACGCAGGCCTTCAAGACCGTGGCCATATCCGGGGTAAGGGTGCCGAAGTTCAAGAGGTCGTTTATCTTGAGCGGGTTCGTCCCGAACCGCCTTATGGAGAGCACCGGTCCGTCGAGCGCCAGCGGCGGGATTATGGCGTTGACCCTGGACCCGTCGGGGAGCCGGGCGTCGACGTAGGGGGACGACTCGTCGACCCTGCGGCCGACCTTCGACACTATCCGGTCTATTATTTGAAGCAGGTGGTTATTGTCCCGGAAGACGAGGTCGGTCTTGCTGAGCTTGCCGAACTTCTCTATGTAGACCTGGTCGTAACGGTTAACCAGTATGTCGGCTATGTCCGGGTCCGCGAGGAGCGGCTCCATTGGGCCGAGACCGAACGTCTCGTGCTGTATGTCCGTTATGAGGCTCTCGCGCTCGCTCCTGTTGAGCGGGACCCCTTCATCCCGGATAAGGCCCTCTACTATCCGGCCTATCTCCTTTCGGAGGATGTCCTTCTCTATCAGGCCTACGTTGGAGAGGTCGATGTTCTCTATGAGCTTCCTGTGTATCCTGCTCTTAAGGCTCTGGTAGCTGTCGAGCTTCGATGCCCTCTCGCCCGGTGTTACGTCACTGACCGCCATAGTGTTCTCCGTTGTTTATTTGTTTAGCTTCAGTATGGACTTTGTCATATCCGCGATGGAAGCGCTCAGGGGCGACCGCGGCTTGTAGCTGCTCACGGGGGTTCCTTTGTTAAGGGCCGAGATCGCCGCGTCGTAATCGTTGGGGAGCGACCAGAAGAGCTTGTGGTCGAGGACGCGCTCGGCGTCTTCGATCCGGATGTCTCCCCTCTTTATATACCTGTTGACGACGAGTTTTATCCTGTCGGGCCTCATCCCCGTCTTGTCGAAGTAGGTCATGTACCTCTGCACGTGTTTCAGCCCCGGGAGGCTCATAACAAAGACCAGGAACGTCGTGTCCGACATCTCGATGGCCGTCATGACCCTCTCGTCCAGGACGTTCGACGTATCGACGACGATATAGGGGAACATGTCCTTCAAGAGCGTGAGCAGTTTCCTTATGTCGCCGCCGGGGATGGACGTCGCCTCCTCCACCATGAGCGGCTCGGACAGGACGTGTATGCCCGTCTTGTGCCGCGCGATGACCCCGTTAAGGAAGCTTTCGTCCAGGCGGTTTATATTAAGCGTCGCGTCGCTTATCGTATACGAGGTCTTCAAGTTGAGGAACGTGGTCACGTCTCCCGCGTCCAAGTCCAGGTCCACCAGGAGCGTGGGTTTTTTGGTGGCCTTGTGTATGTCGGCGGCGAGGTTGGTGGCGAGTGTCGTGACGCCCACCCCGCCCTTGGGGCTGAACAGCGCGAATATGCGGCCCTTCTCGCCCTGCGCCCCCGGCTGCGTTATCCAGAGCCGCCCGACTTTCTGGAGCGCCGCGTCCAGGTCCGGCTCGGAGATCGGTCTTAATATGTACTCCGATGCCCCCGCCCGTATTACCTTGAGGATCGTGTCCGAAGATTTATCGGCGCACGTGGCGAAGATGGAGGTCTGTGGGAAGCGTTCGAGGACGGCCTTGATCTTTTCGATAGACCTGTCGACGTCGCCGTCCACCTCGAGTATGACCACCACGGGCCTTTTTTTGTGGATAAGCTCGAACCCCGCCTCGAACGTGGACGCCACGCCGTCCACGACGGCGTGGTTGCCCAGGTTCTTTATGTAGCCGACTATCTTGCTTGCCGAGTCGGTGTCACTGTCTATTACTATGATCGATAGGTTTTGGGTCATATATTATATTCGCTTGTGTAAAACGTCCCTTTCCCTTTTATTTAGTAGACCAGCCTTTGACCGCCAGCCAAGTCCATCAATTGCTTCATATCATCCGGATTATCACAACTGAAGTAACGGGCCACCATCTGGTTCTGTACCGGCGGGTCCAGCGGCTTGGCTCCTACAAACGAAATACCCACCGTATTATTCGAACCACAGTGGGGGCAATTGTCTGGTCCTGGCGCATCAACCTTTGTAACTAGAAGCTCGGCGACGGCCTTAACTTTATAGTGGGTCGGTTGGTCACCCGGACATGAGTTGGGGCCAAACGGAACACCGTAACAGTCGGTAACGTTATCGAAGACAGGGACCAGGACCTTCCAGGCTATCAAGGGGTCGATACCATCCCTCAGGATAGGATTTCCGTCCATGTCGGTTTCCGCCTGTTTATATCTGTCAAACGCATCTTCAAGGTCACTCACGGAGGACACCCCCTGTTTGGACCTGAAGCATAGGTCGCAGATGTCGTATATGGGATACGGGTTTTCCAAGTAAGCGCGTACAACCGGGGGGTTGGGCTGAGACGTAGTGCTTTCATAATTAACCCAACTTGTTCCACAAGCCTGTGCGGTCCCCGGTGGGTTGAAAAGAAACTTTTGCCCCGGGCAGGAGGGGCTGGAAAAATCAATAGGGGTAGTAGCCAAAGGCGTAACCGTATTTATACAAAGTGGAAGCGGGATGAAGGGAAGCCCCTCTTTAGCCGCGATAGCGGTCGCGCCGACCTCCATGGTGTGCTTTCCAAGGACTTTTGCGAAAAAGAGCCCGAAGTTCCCCAAGGGGGCCGATACGGTCCGGCGCGCCACGACCTGGACCGCGTTCACCGGGGTGTCGGTCGGGTCGAAGTCCGTTCCGTCCCAGTTGCCCACCACTATGTCGTCGTAGTCCCCGCCATCGGTGTTGGCGATGTTCAGGTCCTCGGCCGCCGGCGGGGAAGCGCAGTCCGCCGTGTCCGGGTCCGTGGCCGTGGCCGTGACGAGCATGACCTGGGAGCTCGCCGCCGAGTTCTCGCAGGCGAACTTCCACGCCTCCTGCCTCGCGTCCGGCTGGGCCACGCCGTTGCCCTGCAGTTCAGCCACGCCGGCAAGGGCCGCGGCGTCGGCCGCGTTGTAGAGCTGTCCCCTCACGGCGTAGAGGTAGGCTACGTCTATGGCGATGACCATGAAGATGATTAAAAAGAACAGGACCCCGAATATAAGGATAAGGGAGACCCCCGCCTCTTCAAGGAGAAGTCCAATCCCGTTCCTTTTCCAGTTTTTAAGGCAGGGTCTCATCTATCCCTCTTATTCCGCCTCTCCGCTCTGGGACCCTCCGCCCAGACCCGGTATCCACCGGAACTCCCTTTCCTCTTCGGGCGTAAGCGGCTTATCCCCCGGCAGTTCCGGCCTTACGCCCGGCGCAAGCGGCTTTACCAGCCTGGGGGTTATGAAGAACGCGAGCTCGGTCTGCTCCAACTCGTCCCTGGTGCTCCGGAAAAGCGCCCCGAGTATGGGGATGTCGCCGAGTATGGGGACCTTGGTTATGTTCTTCCTCATCTCCTCGGAGAGGAGCCCGGCGAGTACGAGGCTCTCTCCCTCCTTGAGGTCCACGCTGGTGGAGACCTCCCTGGTGTCTATCTCGGGCACGAGAACGCCCTGGAAGCTCAAGTAGCGCGATACGTTGCTAACCTCCGCAGGGTCTATATTGAGCCTTATCATCCCGGACTCGAGCACTTGGGGGGCGAAGTTGAGCTTTATCCCCACCTCCTCGAAGCTTATGGAGACGGTCTGCTCGGCGCCTACGCCGGTGACCTGCTGGATCGGGATCCTCGCGCCGGCGAGGAAGTGGCCCCTTTCGCCGCTCCTTACCACGAGGTTCGGCTCGGCCAGTATCTTGGCGTAGCCCTTCGAGGACATCGCCCGCAGGAATGCGGCCACCCCGGCCGGGAAGTAGGCCACCCCTATCTGCGGGACCATGCTCTCGAGGTCAAAGCCCTCTATCCCGGGGATGACGTCGAAGCCGGCATTACCTCCCAGGTCGCCTTCGGGGGAGGCGACGAAGCCCGGAGTGGTGAACTCGGCGTCGTTACCCTTGGCAAGCATGCTCAACCCGAGCTCCTTTAGTTTTGTCTTGTTTATCTGGGCCACCTTGACCTCGAGCATGACCTGCTCCGGCGTATCCACCTCGAGGAAGTTAAGCACGTTCGGGGCGTAGGCCTTGCTGAGTGCCACTACCTTGTCGATGGTTGCCAGGCTTTTAAGCGTTCCTCTCAAGTAGACGGTGTCCTTTGCCATCTCCACCGTTATGTCGGAGTCCGGCGCCACCTCCCTTACCTGCTCCACCAACTCGCCGAGGTCCCCGACCACAAAGACGTCGAAGAACGTGCGCTTCCCCTCCTTGTCCCACACGATCATGCTCGTGGTACCCACTTTTTTCCCGTTTATGAGTATTTCGGTGGGGGATATAAGTATCATGTCGGCGATGCCGGGGTCGGAGAGGGAGATCCTCTTGCTCACCTTTTTAAGCGAGACTATGGACCCTTTCCCGATGGGCACCTCGATAGGTATCGCGGCCCCGGCCGTGACGGAGAAGGCCAGGGTGAAGAGCACCGCCGTTAAAAACGCTGCGTATCTATTTTTCATAAGGCCTCCTTTTTCACCCTGAATGTTTCGGTTGTCCTTTGACCGTCACGCAGAACCTCCACGGAAACTTTTGTGCTCCGGGGCTTTACAATGCGTTTTGCCGCAGCCTTTCTTTTCCCGCGAGTTTTCACTTTAGCCTTCTTCTTCTTCGCCAGGGTCTCGTCCCCCGCGAGGACGGACTGCATCGTTGCCCCCACGGTTTCCAGTTCCTCGGTATCCCCGGCCTTTCTCAAGAGGAGCTGGAGCCTGCCCTGGGTGCTGGCCAGCGCCAGCTTCTCGGAGTTCTCGGGGGTGAGGTCCATGGTTACGGTGGGGACCTCGACGGGCTTGCCGTCGGGCGCCTGCTCTATGATATGGCCCGTTGCCAGGGCCGGGACGTTCTGGAGGATTATCTTGCTTATGGGCTGGTCCTTGCCGGGCGGCGTCGTCGTAACGATTACGTCGACCTTGTTACCCGGAGAGATGAAGCCGGCCACGCCGGAGACCCTGTCCACCCCGACCGTCATGGCCCTGTGTCCCTCGGGTATCTTGTAGGAGAGGATACCGGTGGGGCCCTCCGTGGGCATGAGCTTTATCTCGGTTATCGGGTCGCCGGGCTGGACGCCCATGAGCGTTACCCTGCCTACCGCGTCGGTGGCGCTTGTGAGCGCCCCCGGCGGCATGCTGGCCTTGGGCCATGCAACGGCCTCTACGTTGGCCAGCTCAATGGCGGTGCCTACCGGGATGGCCATCCTCGCGACCACGACGTCGGTGGTCGCCACGGCCTCCAGCACCCGCTCTTCCTGTGACTTCAGATAGCTGTAAAGGTATATACTCGCAACCGCCGCAATGGCTACCGCAATCACGCCGATTATAAAGACCGCCCGGGGTTTCGCCGCCATAAGAGCCTCCTTAGAGTTTAATTGTAGTAACTGTCAAGAATATGCCCGTTATTCGTATCTCATAGACGCTTCGGAACTCATGCTCGCCATGTCCAGGCCAGGGAAGAGGTTCGGGACGACCGTAAAGACGCCGGAGGTACTGCTGGTGAAACTGACCAAGATGGAGACCGTTACGACCTCTCCCGCTACGGGCGGGGTGCTTCCGCTTCCGGGGAGGCCGCCGGGGACTCTGATGTCTACGGTCACCGTCGCACCCGAGGGAACTCCGGGGGCGGCGCAAACGGTCTCCAGCGTTTTGGTGGAAGCTGACGGGCAGAGCGTGCCAACCAGGTCTTCCACCAGGGCGCCGTCCACTACGGCGACCCTCGCCCCGATCCTGGCGGCGTTGTTGAGCGAATTTTTAAGATACCAGCCCCTGGCGAACTCGGCTATGGCGAACAGGATAATAAGTATGAGCAGGAGTACGAAGACGGTCTCTATGAGGGTCTGTCCCCCCTCCCCCTCCCCCTCGCGCCCGCCTGCCGATACCTTTTCCCGGACTTTCTTCATTTTATAAAAGATTCTTTCCATGGAGTGCTCCTTTGAACATGCGTCGCGAGCGCATTGATTACTCCGCCCTGTATCCCAACCAGCTTCCCACCCCCGATAATGCGTTAGTCACGCCGGATACGATCTCCGGGGAGGAGGCGGCATACACTCCGACAATAGCTATCACTACAACAACTATAAGGAGCGCGTACTCTATGAGCGTCTGCCCCTTCTCGTTACCAAGTGGTACGGGTGCGGCCGTTACGGTATTTGGCGTTTCTTTTAAGTTATTCATAGGCCCATTTACCCTTCTCAACTTTGTTTCTGGTGAGGTGCCGGGCCGAGGACTTTTCATCGAAGAGCCGTTTTTATTGCAAATTTTTTCAGGCACCCCCGATTCAACGGGTGGTCAACGGGTGGTCACGGGGCGGTCTGCAAAGCCAGGGGCTCGTTTGAGGCACCCATACCGGTGGTTTCGTCCGCCACAACTCCACAACTGTTGTATGGCGGAAGTCCCCCCCCTCACCCCCCTTTTAGTCC
>JAZGJJ010000172.1 GCA_036482575.1 Thermodesulfobacteriota bacterium | reverse complement strand
ACCACTTCCGTAAAACTTGTCAATAGAAAAACTCTCCATCATGACAAATATCAACTTTTTCCTTTTCCCGGCAATACCCCGGCGCCCCGTACTCCACTGTCGTTATATTGAAAAAAGGAAGGGATATGCCGGCCCTCTCGGGCCGGCGCCGGTAAGGGCAGCGTGACGCTGCACCCGACGTTTTGCACGCCTCGCCTTCGGGTGCCCGGGCACGACAATAAACGAACCGAACTCCTCCGAGTCATGCAAAGCATAGGCCTATCTTCAACCGTTGCTCCACCGCAGGTGGTGCTGCCGCACGGTTAACGTATATGCGGCCCTTGTGTAGCTTAAACCCCGTTGCCACAAGCGGTCATAACGAAATTGAAACACCCTCAGGGTGGCGGCGAGCACCCGGTCGAACCCAGGGCGGCTTCGCTGTTTTTCCCACTTGCCACATACACACAAATCTGCTATACTTTGTGTATGCCTAAAAAGGAGGAATACTCTGTATGCTAAGGACAAACATCGAGCTTGACGAAAAGCTTGTGGACGAAGCAATGAAGCTCACCCACAAAAAGACCAAGAAGGAGCTTGTGAATTACGCCCTCAAGGAGCTCGTGAGCAAGATAAAGAGGAGAAAGCTCCTTGAGGTCGAGGGCAAGGTGAAGTGGACGGGCGAGCTCGGTGAGATGAGGAAGAGCCGGGCATGATCCTTGTGGACACGAGCGTATGGGTGGATTTCCTGCGGGGCGTTAACTCCCGTGAGCGACGGGCGCTCCACAGGCTCATAGAAGACGATGAGGATATCTCCATTACGGAGATAATCCTTACGGAGATTCTCCAGGGCATAAAAGAAGACAAAGACTTCAAGACCGTTAAGGACTACCTCCTTGAATTCCCCGTACATAGACCGAAGGGCACGGAGACCTACCTGAAGGCGGCCGGGATCTACAGGGATTGCAGGAAAAAGGGCAAGACCGTCAGAAAGACGGTCGACTGCATCATCGCGGCGATATGTATTGAAAACAACCTTACCCTCCTGCATAAGGACAGTGACTTCGAACAGATTGGGGCGTGTACCGGGCTGAAGATTTACAAGGCGTAAAGCATGGCTCCCAGGGAGGGATATGCCGACCCGTACGGGTCGGCACCGGTAAGGTAGATTCCCATTCGTGTTGCCCGCCTCGCCTGCGGCTGCGGCGGGCTCCCGGTCGAACCCGGTCCGCCTCCGGCGGAGGGTTCGAATCCAACCAGGACGACAAAAATAATGGGGCCCCACTCCGTGGGACCCCGTTTATTTTTTTGGCTCCCAGGGAGGGATTCGAACCCCCGACAGGGTGGTTAACAGCCACCTGCTCTACCAGCTGAGCTACCTGGGATCAATATAAGACAGTTGCAATCCGGATATGTTAATATTTTCCCGGCGTACAAGTCAAGCCAATTTAGAAATGTGCTGCCGCACGGTTAACGATATATGCGGCCCTGTGCAACATTAGGGCTCAATAATCCCAGACGGTAGTCCAGAAATAGAAACACCCTCAGGCTAAGGCGCGAAGCTCATTTAAGATGGGCAAGGGCCGCCACCGCCGCCCTTATGACGCTCTCCTCGCCGGTCTTCAAACTTTTTTTCGTCACATTCCCCGTCCCGCCCCTGTTGACCACCCCGGTTATGCACCCGCCGCCGAGCCCCATCGAGGCCGTAAGCACGAGCACCGTCGAAGACTCCATCTCGTAGTTCAACACGTGGAGCTTCCTCAGCTCACGGGTATGGCCCTGAAACCTCTTTATAGTATACTTGCGGAACGAGTCGCCCCTCTCCTCGCCGGGATAGAAGGTGTCCGAAGAGGCCGTAACGCCGAGGTGGCTCTTTACCCCCGCGTCCTCCGCCCCCCGGACGAGCGCCGAGGTGACGTCGTGAGAGGCCACGGCCGGGTACTCGATCGGGGCGTAGTGGGTCGAGGCCCCGTCGAGACGCACCGAGCCGGTGGTGATTACAACGTCCCCGGTCTTTATACGACTCTGTATCGCGCCGGTAGTGCCGACCCGTATAAAGGTCCTCACCCCGAGCCGCGCGAGCTCGTCTATGGCTATGGAGGTCGACGGGCCGCCTATGCCCGTGGAGGTCACAAGCACATTCCCGCTACGACCACCTACGCCGACAAGGTAGGTGCAGTACTCCCTCTTCCACGCGAGCCTCTCGCTCCGCCCGCCGTATGCCCTCGATATCTCCGCGGCTATCGGCTCGCTCCTGAACGGGTCCCCGGGGAGGAGCGCAACCTTTGCCCCACGGAGCATCGCCTTTGTAAGATCAAGATGGTATACGCGGCCCATAAAAAAGAAAAACCTCTCTACCCGTAGTCAGGTGGTGTATAATACATCCCATGGAGACGACGATGTACTCTAAAACGCGGAAGACGGCGCTGCCCTTCTTTCTGGCGACGCTGGTCATGCTCGCGGGCTGCGCCCCGGTCATCTCAAGCGAGGTACGCAAGGACGTTGACCCGGACGTAAGGTTCGAGGAACTCCTGGCAGGGCCCGAAGGCCACACCGGCAAGACGGTCCTTCTCGGCGGGACCATACTCAAGGTGGAGACACTCGCGGACAAGACCGTGATGGAGGTCCTGCAAAAGCCGCTTAAAACGAACTTAAGGCCCGTGGACCAGGCCGAGAAGAGCCTCGGGCGGTTCCTCCTCGCATTCGACGGCTTCCGGGACCCGACGCTCTACACCCCGGGAAGCGACATAACGGCCGTCGGAACGGTAACGGGCTCGGAGACGAGGCAGATCGGCGACCATACTTACGACTACCCGGTAATATCTCCCGTGGAGGACCACCTCTGGCAGACCCGAAGAAGCTGGCCTGACTTGCACCTGGGCATCGGGGTCGGCACAACTTTTTAGCAGCTCGCTCTACGGGTAAAAACGCCCTCACGGGAAAAGGGCCGCTACTCCCCGTCCAACTCCCTCCTCATGGCCTCGATTGTCTTTGCGTAGTCGTCGCCGCCGAATACGGCCGAGCCCGCCACGAAGACGTCCGCCCCGGCCTTCGAGGCCTCCCCTATATTGCCTATCTTTATCCCGCCGTCCACCTCGAGCTCGGCCTCGGAGCCGCACTCGTCGAGCATCCGCCTGACCTTCTTGAGCTTCGCAATGCTCGACTTTATGAACTCCTGTCCGCCGAACCCGGGGTTTACCGACATCACCAGCACGAGGTCCACCTCTTCGATTACCTGATCGAGGGTCTGGACCGAAGTGGAGGGGTTAAGAGAGACCCCGGCCTTTATACCGTGCTCCTTTATGGACTGGACGACCTTGTGCAGGTGTTTCGTCGTCTCCACGTGCACGGTTATTATGTCGCTCCCGGCCCTGGCGAACGCCGGGACGAACTCGGCGGGGTTCTCTATCATGAGGTGCACGTCGAGCGGGAGCCTCGTGGCATTCCGTATCCACTCGACCACTACCGGGCCTATGGTGATGTTCGGCACGAAGTGCCCGTCCATCACGTCCACGTGTATGTAGTCGGCCCTGGCGTCCTCCACGGCCTTAAGCTCCGCGCCGAGCCGGCTGAAGTCCGCCGATAATATGGAAGGTGCTATCTTCTTCATAAGCGCATAAGTCCCAGGTAATCCTCTTCAATCCTTTTATCAGATTTCGTCGGCCCTGTTCAAGCCATTTCAGCAATATGGAAAATAGGGAATGGGAAAAATGGAAAAATGGAAAAAAATCCCGCCGCCCCAGGAGGAGGAGGGGGTCGGCGGGTTTTTTTCCTTTTTTCCGTTAAGACCGATCCAAGTACCGGTCCTAAGCCTTGATGATCTTTATAACGGCATTGATGTAGCCGACAAGCGTCCTGGAGGCTTCGGTCGTCACGTGCTTGTCCGACTGCGCCTCGAGGTGCTTTATCGCGGCCTTCAGTATCCTTACGGCCGTTGAATCCTTCCCACTATCGACCTTCTTCTCGGCCGCCTCCAGCTTGGAGACAAGGGCCTTTGCCACCCCGTCGTTGGATATCAGACCCCGCGAGTTCATGTTCTTGACGGCGCCTATGACGTCCCCTACGCTGACCGGGAACTGCGCGCACCTCGGATAGGGAGAGCACGGAGGAGGCGGCCTGGTGGGTGGCATATTGTCGGGTACGCAGCCACCCGTGGGAGAGGGGGAGTACCCGGGCGGACACGTAAAGGCAAGCAGAATAACCCCTTCCGGAGCCCCCATTTCATCTAACTCCTCAGCCGAAGCCACGGTCGGCGTAACCATGGCCAGCAAAGCCGCAATTACAAAGAATTTTACCAAGTTCATGGTAGCCTCCTTTCCGTCTGGACCCTGTATATCTTCAACTCCTCATTATTATGCCGGTTTTTATAAGGAGTATCTCTTCGCATTACTGTATATTACTGCAAGAAAAGTGCCTGAATCCGGCCCTGTTGCATCTCCGTGTTTTTAAAGGATTCTATGTTTTACCTACCCCTTCTACTATGCAAAAAGTATCGACAATTTTCGTCACCCCCGCAAAAATATCACAGTTGTCACCCCTTGGGTCTGAATTAGGAGTCTTAATTACGGTCAAATCATGGTTTGGATAGAGAGAGAGGGGGCAATACGGGCAGGAGGCAATAAAAAAAAGGGGGAAAAGGAAAAAAAAAGGGCCGGCCTGAATGGCCCGCCCCTTAGAACACGTAACGCCTGGATGGAAAACTGGAAAACCGGGAATTTACCCGTTATTCGCCTTATCTTCCTTTTCTTCTTCCGGCCCGGCTTTCGTCTCGGCCACCTCCAACTGCGCCTTCATTTCGGCGTCATGCTGGGCGTTCTCTTTTATGAACTCCTCGAGAGGCAACTGCGAGAAGATGTCAACAAGGATGGGGTCGAACATCTTGCCCTTGTGGCTCTTTATCTCGTTTATGGTAACCGAGAGAGAGAAGGTGCCCCTGTAGGGACGGTCTTCGGTCAGCGCGCAGAAGACGTCGGAGACCTTCAGTATCCTCGCCCCGGACGGGATATCGATGCCTTTGAGCCCCTCGGGGTATCCGCTCCCGTCGTAGTTCTCGTGGTGGTGCTTTATTATGGGGATGATGGACTTCGCGCACTCGGAGCCGAGGACGTCCAGAAGGGAGCCTCCGACACCGGCGTGTATCTTCATCTTATCGAACTCATCGGCCGTGAGCTTCCCGCTCTTATCCAGGATACTGTCGTTTACCCCGACCTTCCCTATGTCGTGCAGGAGCGCGCCGAACTTGAACCAGTGCTCCAGCCTGTCGATCTCTTCCTGGTCGATCGTGGAGACCCACTCCTCGTTGCCGAGAGCGGCGTCCAGGAGCGCGATGCCCACGTTAGCGACCTTGGCGCTGTGCCCGAGCGTCCATTTGCTCTTGGCCTCCAGCACCCTCATGAAGGAGACTATCATGGCCAGCTGGTTGCAGTCTGCCTTGACTATCTCACGGTAGGAGGCCAGGCTTTCCTGGATGACCATGCCTATCATGTAGGCCAGGTCGGCCAGGCGCTTCTTATCGAAGGACGAGAAACTGCGGCCGTTGGCCTCGTTATAGGTGAGCCTGACCCATCCGGTCGAATGCTCCTTGTCCTTGCCGAGGAAAGAGGATATTACCTTATTGGTAAGCCCTCCCTCGCCCGGGGCTGCGGCCCTCCCGTGCAGCCTGCGGTTCACGGAGAACTCGTAGTCGATAGGGGCGCCCTTCGCAATGGAGAGGTGGAAGTGGCAGGACTCGCCGCCTATGAGGCTGAAGAGGTTGTTGGCGCAATCGGTAAGCGTACCCTGTATCCGCTGATTGTGCCAGTCCGTCTCGTCGGCCTGGGCCTTGAGCTTCGTTATTTCGTTTTCTATGGTAGTTATTCTTTCCATGTCTCCAGGTCCGGTTTTCCCATGCGGTTCGCAACGTTAAGAGCTAGTTCCACAGATACGCCTTTAATTTATACAAATAAATGCCCGTTGTCAAGTAAAATTTTCGCTTTCTTCCACTTCTTCCATTTTTTCTACTTTCCCCACTTTTCCCACTTTCTTCCCCACGGCCGGAAGAGGGGGTATAAAGGCCGGATTACGGACAAATGTCCCCTCGGGGAGTGGGAGACCCGAAAAGACCCCCTCTCCCCCAGTGGGGGAGAGGGAGATTACAGGCAAAAAACGTTACCTACCCCGTATCAAGTACGGGGCAGGATTACTGAGCATCTACAACAGGCGCCGCATGAAGGCGGCTACATCAGGTTCACGAGGAATGCCTTGTAGCGGAGCATGAGGCCGGTCATGAGCAGCACCCCCATGCTCATGAGCACCAGCGAGGCGATGAGGGCGGGGATATTGACGCCCTCCCCCTCTTCCGCCGCCGCCTTCCCTCTCCCCGCCCGCCCTACCACAGCCAGGACAAGCGAGATCGCGGCGCCAACGACCGTAAAGGCGGCGGAGAGCCCCAGGCCGTAGGCCGTAAGGAGCGTGAACCCCGTCTTGGAGTTATCAGGCATCGCGGCGTAGTTCAGGAGTTCTCCGAGCGCGGGGGCTATGCACGGCGCGTAGCCTATTGCGAAGGCGGCGCCCACAAGAGGGGCGAGGACCACCATTACCGCGCTCTTCCTCCCCGAAGGCCCGGCAATGGAGAAAAACGCCATAAGCGTGGCTGCCACCGCTATGAAGGCCCCGGCCAGGGGCCGCAAGACCTTTATGTTCCTGAGGATCGTCCCGCCCGGCTCGAGCGCCGGGACGCTAAGCAGCCCGAAGGTGACGCTGAACCCCAGCGCGAGGGCCGCGGCGACAAAGCCCATAACCGCGAGACCCCTTATCCCGCCCGTCCTTATGAGCAGGTACGTCCCTACGCCGAAGGCGATGTAGAAGGGAGTCACCTGCATCACGCATAGCTGCCAGACGGAGAAGAAGGTAAAGAACCCTCCGCATAAGGCCTCACCTATACCTGGAGCCATCGTTACACCCTCACTCGTTTAGGTTTTCCGTGCTTTCACCAGCGCTCTCGGGGGCACTTTCATCGGCGCCTTCACCGGTGCTTTCGGGGGCCGCCGCCACCGGGGCAACCGGAACCAACAGTTCCTCTACCCATGCCGACAGCTTTTCCGCCTCATCTATCTTCCCGTAGAACGCCCTCTTTATCCTGCCGTCGGCGGTTATGAAAAAGGTCGTGGGCGGGGCGCTCACCCCGTAGTTCATGCCTATCA
>JAZGJJ010000171.1 GCA_036482575.1 Thermodesulfobacteriota bacterium | reverse complement strand
GCTTGTGGGCACGAAGGGGGAACTCCGTAAGGTCGTCGCCCACGCAAAGGGTACGGAGGGGGTCAGGAGCGTCAAGTCCTACTTGAAGGCGGCCAGGTAGGGGGCGGGTTCTTCAAGCCTCATCCTTCTTCTTTCCCCCCCCCTTCGTATATTCGGCGTGGTGCGCCTCCATGCAGTCCGGGCAGATGCCGTGGCTGAACTGGGCCTCCGAGTGTTCGATTATGTACTTTTCCATGCGCTCCCAGCTGTCCCGGTCGTTGCGGATGCTCTTGCAATACATGCAGATGGGGATGACCCCCTGCAGGAGCTTTACATGGTCGAGGGATTTCTGCAGATCTTTCACCCTGTCCGAAAGTGTACTCTGTAGCTCGACCACGCGGCGGCCCACGCCAACCCTGGCGTGGAGCTCTTCGAAGTCGAAGGGCTTTGTTATGTAGTCGTCGGCCCCGGCGTCGAGCGCCTCGACCAGGTCGCTCTTTTCGTCCTTGCTCGTGAGTATTATGATGTGCGGCGGGTTTTTCAGTCCGGCCCCCTTTACCTTTCGGCAGACCTCCACCCCGTCCGTGCCCGGCATAATCCAGTCGACTATCGCGAGCCGCGGCGCGTCTTCGGCCATAAGCTCCGTAAGCGCCTCCTCCCCGCTCGATACCGTAACCGGCTCGTAGTCCCACTTCTTGAGGCTGCTCTCGACAAGACGGCGGAATATCGCGTCGTCGTCGGCTACCAGTACTTTCATTCTCCCTCCTTCAAGAGTTTTTTAAGGCCACGCTTAAGGGCGTTCATCTCCTTCTCCAGTGCCTCGTACTCCTCCCCGGCCCGTACCATATCTCCCGTGGTTTTCAGCTTTTCGAGTACCAAGGCCCTCTCGGCTGCCGCGACGAAGCCGAGCGCCCCGAGCCTTCCTTTTATGAAGTGGGCCGCCTTTTCGAGCGCGTCGCTGTCTTCGCTCTCGATCGCGTCCTTTACGCGTTTCATTATACCAGCGGACTCCTTTATGAACACCCCGGCGAGCTCTTTAAGGAGTTCTTCGTCCCCGCCCATCTTTTCCAGGAGCGCGGACCTGTCGAACCTTCCGTCCCCCTCCCCCCCCTCCCTCCCGGTCGCCTTCTGTGCGCCGCTGCCGGAGGCCTTCGGAGCGGCTATGGGGATATGCTCCCCTATGGCCTCGAAGAGCTTATCCCCGTGGATGGGTTTCGAGACGAAGCCGTCCATGCCGGCCTCGATGCACCTCCGCCTGTCCTCCTCGAAGGCCATTGCCGTAAGGGCTATTATGGGGAGGTGTCCGCCGGTTTCCTTCTCCATTTCGCGGATCTTGCCTGTCGCCTCGAAGCCGTCCATGCCGGGCATGCTGAGGTCCATGAGGACGACGTCCGGTTTATTCCGCTTCCCTTCCAGCGCCTCCAGCGCCTTGCTGCCGTTTGTGGCCACCGTGACCCTGTGCCCCTCCTTTTCGAGGAGCCGCGTCGCTACTTTACTGCTTATCTCGTCGTCCTCGACCAGTAGTATCTGGAGCGTTTTGAGTTTTCCCCGGCCCCGTTTTTTATGGGCTTTCCTCGTTTTTTCCATGGGTTTCTTCCCGGCCTTGAACTTCGCTGTAAAGAGGAATACGCTCCCTCCTCCTTCCGCGCCCTTGACCAGTATCTCCCCGCCCATCTTTTCGACGAGCAGCTTTGTTATGGCCAGGCCGAGTCCGGTGCCTCCGTACTCGCGGGTGGTGGAGGAGTCGGCCTGGAAGAACCTCTCGAATATTATATCTTTCGTGTCGCCCGGCACCCCGATACCCGTGTCGGTGATGGAAAAAAGGATGGTCGTAATACCGCGTATCTCTTCGTCCAGTTCCGCGGCAAGGGTTATCTCTCCCTTGTGGGTGAACTTTATGGCGTTGCCCGTGAGGTTTACGAGTATCTGGCGCAGCCGGTTCGGGTCGCCGTTGAGGTACCTGGGGACCTTCGGGCCGGTGCGGTGGGTGAAGGTGAGCCCCTTGGCCCGGGCGCGGAAGCCCAGCATCTCCCGGGTCTCTTCCATGAGCTTCCTCAAGTCGAAGTCCGTGCTCTCGAGCTCAAGCCGCCCCGCCTCAACCTTGGAGATGTCCAGTATGTCGTTAATGAGCCGGAGGAGGTTCTCGCCCGAGTTCTTTATGACCTCGGTATACTCCCGCTGCTCTTTTATGAGGTCGGTATGGGCCATGAGCTCCGCCATGCCTATTATGGCGTTCATGGGCGTCCTTATCTCGTGGCTCATGGTGGCGAGGAACTCGCTCTTCGCCCGGTTGGCCTCCTCGGCCGCGCGTTTGGCGTCCCTCAGTTCCTCTTCCGCGGCTTTCCGCTCGGTTATGTTATGGACCGTCCCGACCATCCTTATTGCCGCACCGTTTTCGTCGCGGGATATCTCGCCCTGCTCGTGCACGGTGCGCACCGAGGAGTCGGGGAGCACTATGCGGTGGTCTATTGCATAGGGTTTCTCGCCGTTTACCGCGGTGCTTATGGCCTGCAATACCTTCTCCCTGTCTTCGGGGTGGACCGTCCTTAAGAACGTCTTGTATGTCGCGTCGAACTCCAGGGGTTCAAAGCCGAAGATACGGTATACCTCGTCGGACCAGCGGAGCTCTCCCGTTACGATGTCCCACTCCCAGTTCCCGAGACGGGCGATACGTTGGGCCTCGGCAAGGCTCTTTTCCTTCTCCCTCAAGGCCGCCACTGTTCTCCTGTGTTTTTCGACCTCTTTCCTGATCTCCGCGGTGCGCTCTTCCACCTGAACTTCGAGGGAGTCGGCCAGCTCGCGGAGCTCCCCCCGCGACTTCCTCAGGTGATCGAGCATCGTGTGCATCGAGCGGGAGAGCACTCCCACCTCGTCGGTCCCGGCCAGCGGTATGTCGAGCTCTTCCTCCCCCGAGGCGATACGGTCCGAGACGACCGTAAGTTTTCTTATGGGGCGGGTGACGTAACGGGTCGTAACGGCCGCAAGGAAGGATATGAGCGCCGCTATTATCAGGAGCGGCGGGATGAGATTATTCAGGAAGGCCACGGACTCCTCCGCGAGCACGGAGTAAGAGACCGAAGCCCCGAGCACCAGGAACCTTCCGGGTTTGGAGGGGTCGAAGTGCAACTTGTGGAGCGCGAGCCCGGTCTGAATGGTGGCAAGGCTCATAGTCAGGTCGTCACCCGTCTTTTCGGAGAAAAAGTCTTTCACCGGGTAGTCGTCCTGCAGGCGGTTGGCTTCGCCGAACTCGAAGGTGAGCTGCTCCAGACTCCCGGAGTGGAAGATGTACTCGCCCCGGTCGTTGCCAAGGAAGTAGTACCTGTCCGGCGGGGGCTGCAGGAAGGACTCCACCAGGGCCTTGAAGTCGGTGTTGATCACAATGATGCCGAAGAGTTCGAGATTTTCGGTAAAGACCGGGGTGGCGACCCTCATGACCGGCTGGAGCGGGTATACTATCTCCCCGTGCTCCCTGTTGAAGTTTATCTCAGAGAAGTAGACCCCGCCCGGGGGGAGGGCGGTTGCCTTAAGGAAGTAATTGCGAAGCCCCTTCTCCTGCAGCTCCTCGTACGTTGCCGTGACCAGCCCACCCCGCCTTTCGACCCTCGTGAGCTCCCTTCCGTTATCCGCCGTACCGATAAACCGGATCTGCGTGTACTCGTCCCTCTGCTGCATGACCGTCTTGAAGAGCGTGGCGAGGCGCCGTTTCCAGACGGTGTCGGTGGTGTTCTCCTGCTCGTCGTAACCCATCCCCCTTATGGCTCGTACGAGGCCCGACACGGACTCGGCCTCGGAGAAGAAGAGTGCGTCCTCCGCCATGGTGTCGAACGCGGCCTGAAGCCTTGTGGACTCGACCTGCAGGTCGCCGGTAAGGCGCGCCATGGCCTGCTTACGCAAAAGTTCGTCGGCGTCGAGGTAGGCCATGTAGGCCACGCTCAATATCCCCGTGCCGGCGATGAGAAGGGCCATGAGCCCGATCTTCATGGGCAGGCTGAACCTGACGGGCACCATATTTAGTTCCCTCCCTTCAGCATCTTCGAGAGCATCCGGCCCGCCTTATCCATAAGCCCGTAGACGTGGCCGGGGGTCTTGCCGTCGGCTTTCCGCTTCGGGATTTTCGGGGTCTCGGTGATGCCGAGGTGCACCTTCAGGTGGATAACCTCGGCGTGTACCAGCCGGACTTCGTTAATGAGGTCGTTCGGCGTTACCTCCCCGGATACTATTATGTCGGGTACGGGGCCTTCTAAGTGGCCCGTCCGTTTCTGCACCTTATTTAGAAGGTCTATCACCTCGCGGCTTTTAGCCAGGACGTCCTTCGGCTCAAGGGCCGGGCGTAAAGCCGGGGTCGCGGTCTTCAGATCGTAGCCGAACTTCCGGCCGATGAGGCCCAGCTCGGCTACGATGATCTCTGCCTGGGCGTAGACGTCATCCGGCGTATAGCCGCGGCCGCCCATGAGGGTGTCGAGCAGGTAAGAGATGCGCCACATGTTCCGGTAGACGTCGTCCGGGGTCTTGTCCGTATAGCTCTTAAGCGCGCTGTAGGCGTAGTCCGGTTCCGTGCCCGTCTGCCTGTAGAGTATATCGAATTCATAGTCGAGCCGGATCGTGAGGTCGTAGACCTCGGTGGGCGTAATCTCGCGGAGCGGGTACGAGGGCACGGTTATGGTGCCGAGCTTATCCCGGACCCGTATGAGGGCCAGCTTCTCCAGGCACTCCAGCGCCTTCTGGTAGACGTGCATGGGCTCAAGCCCCTTCACTTCGGGCGGTATGCGCGGTACGGTCTGAACGCCCCGGAGTGAGCGGTATATCTTCACCTCCTCGATAATGTGCTCCGTCATGGCGTATACGTGGTTGGGGGTCTTCTCGAGCAGGGCTTGGTCGCGTTGCTTGAGCTCTCTTCCCGGCGGGAACTCGGGCATCATCCGCGAGGCCCAGACGAGGTTTTGTATCACGTCGTCCGATGTCTTGCGCTCCGTGGTGAGGGGGCTTTCGAAGTTGCGCTCTATCCCGAGCCTGAACTTTATGCGTTGCATCTCCGCCAGGACGACCTGCAGGGCGTCGTAGACCTCGTAGGGCTCTATAACGCGCCGGGGCACTTCCGGTACCGCGGCCGGTTGCAGCCACAGGTTCCGCTCCGCCCCGGAGATGCTCGCAAGCAGTCCGTAGGCCGCCTTAAGGGCGTGGTTCGGATGTTTGCCCTCGGTTAGCTCGGGTCTCTCCACGTCCAGGGGCAGCCCCTGGCTCAGGCGGAGGAACGTGACCTCTTCGATGACCCGTACGCTCTGTGAGTACACATCACTCGGGTTAAAGCCCCTTACCCCGAGCACGGGGTCCAGCGCGCGGGATACGGCCCAGAGCTCGAGGTAGATGTCGTCCGAGGTCTTGCCGGCATATTTCTTTACCCCCCTGTCGCCGGTCTTGACCAGCAGGTCCATCTCGTCGCTCAGGCGTTCCACCATGTCATGGACCTCGTCCGGCGTGATGTCTCTGGAGGGGTAGGGGGGGACGGCTAGGGCCCCCATCCCTTTTATGACCCTGATCCGCCCTATCTTCGTAAGGACTTCGATGGCCTTCTGAAGGACGTGGCGCGAGGCCTTGTCTCTCTGTGGCTGCAGTTCAGGCCACGGTACCTCGACCCCGTCCCGAGCCCTGAGCGCCTTTACCTGTTCCTTCAGCACCATGGCCAGGCCGTACACGTCGTCCGGTGTTTTACTGTAGCGCGTCCCGGCGGAGGCCGGGACGAAGAGTATCGGAAGGGCCGCGAGCGCAAAGATGATGATTAGCGGAACGCGCAGCGGTGTTTTTTCCCTGTTATAGCTTCTTGCCCTTTTTATCAAAACGAACCTCCTCCCCTCTCCGGGGAGAGCTTTTGTCGGTGAAACGCCTATGTGTAGATTATACCTGCGTTTTTCCGTGTTGTAAACCGGGTGGGGACAATTTGGTAACACAAAAGAAGAGGGCCGCCGCAAGGCTAACCCCCTTTTTTTATTGATAAATTTGGTGGAGGGTATCGGGATCGAACCGACGACCTGCTGATTGCGAACCAGCCGCTCTCCCAACTGAGCTAACCCCCCGTTATAAAGCGGTACTTACTGCCTCTTTTCGAGTATTTCCTTTACGGTCTCCTTCAGTTCCCGGAGGTCCGAGGACTTTACGATGTAGGCGTCCGAGGCCCAGGTGCCGAACTCGTGCTTGTAGTGCGGGTATGCGGTGCAGAGGATCACGGGCAGGTCCTTCCACTTCTCCTTTACCATTCTCAAGACCTCTACCCCGTCCACCCCCGGCATCTTTATGTCCAGGAGCACGAGGTCGATGCCGTTCTTTGAAAGTTTCTCAAGGGCCTCCTCCCCTGAGGCGGCAAGCTCCACCTTGCAGCCCTCCTCCTCGAGCTCCTCCTTGTATAGAAGCCTTATCCCCTCTTCGTCGTCTACTACCAGGACCGTTTTCTTCATGGCTAACTCCGATTAAAACCGTATTTTACGGGGGTCAACTCCTGTCCGTCGCCCCGTAGCCGCAGGGCAGCTTTACCGAGAAGGTCACCCCTTCTCCCTCCACGTTCTTCACGTCGATGCTCCCGTTGTGTCTGGTCACTATCTTGTGTGTTATGGCAAGGCCGAGCCCGGTGCCCGATTCCTTTGTCGTGAAAAAGGGGTTGAAGATGTTCTCCATAATCTCCAGGTCTATGCCCCCGCCGTTGTCCGTCACCTCCGCTACGGCCAGGCCCCTTCTCCGGGAGGTCTCGACCGAGAGCGTGCCTCCCCCTTCCATCGACTGTATCGCATTGGCTATGAGGTTGTCAAAGGCAATCCTCAGCTGCTGGCAGTCGGCCATAACGGGGAGCGGCCCCTTGCAGAACTTCTTTTTCACCCGTATGGAATGGCTCCGGCAGGCCTCGGTGAAGAACGCTATGGCGTCTTCGGCCACCGTGTTGAGGTCCTCCCTCTCGAACCGTATTTTCCTTTCTTCGGAGAAGCCCAGGATCCCGTCCATTATGTCCTCGAGCCTTGCGACCTCTTTCTGTATCTGCTCCACGTAGGGCATGTGCGGCGAATCGGGCTCGATTTTCTTCCTGAGCCTCAAGGCGAAGCCGCCGAGGCTCAGGAGCGGGTTTTTTATCTCGTGGGCGAGCGTGGCCGATAGTTCACCGAGGCTCATGAGCTTCTCGGCGTTTACGAGCCGTATCTTGCACTCCCTGAGTTTGAGGCAGGCGTCCCTTACGCCCCGGCTGTTCTCTTCTCCCTTCAAGAGCGAGGAGAGCTGCAGGGCGATGAGTCCGAGCAACTTTCGCTTCCTGGGCGTAAGGGACGGCTGCCTCCGGGCCCTCAAATATATCAGCCCGTAGAGCTTCCCCCCGTTACCTATCGGGTATACGACCGCGGCCCTGAAACCCTCGAGCGCGTCGTCGCGCACCCCCTTCCACAGGGTGGTCTCTATCGAGGGGGTATACGCCTCGACCAAAACCCTCTTTTCCCCGGCCAGCCCGGCTATGCCGCTTCTCCCCCCGTAGGACCGTACAAGGCCCTTCATGTCTCCCTCGGCCACCTTGAGCGTAAAGCGCCTCTGCCGCCCCTCCCGCAGATATAGCGCGCATGAGTCAAAGGGGAAGCTTTCGAGAACGAGCCTCGCCGTCTTCTTGAGCTTCCTGTCCAGGGCGGAGGAGGAGTCCGTAACCTCTATGACTTTGGCCAGGATGTCGTATCCCATAGGTAAATCCCCCCTAGGGGAAAAAGGGTGGGGCAAACAGGTTGCAGAGTGGGGGTTGCAGATTGCGAACTAATTGCTTTTAAACCTTTATTCCTCAATCCGAACTCCGTAATCCGCAATCAAGACTGCCGTGCGGCTTGCCTCAGACCTTCGCCTCCCTCAGGAAAGAGGCCGCCTCCTCCGGCGGGGTGGGGTTTATATAGAAGCCGGAGCCCCACTCGAAGCCGGCCGTCTTGGTAAGCTTCGGCATTATCTCGAAGTGCCAGTGGTAGTGCTGTATCCCCCCGTTCCTTATAGGCGAGGTGTGGAGGATGAAGTTGTAGGGGGGGTTACTGAGGACCTTGTCCATTCTCTTCAATATGTCCGAGAATATAAGGGCGAGGTTCTTGTACTGGTGCTTCTGGGCGTTCTCGTAGTTGGATTCGTGCTCCTTCGGGAGTATCCAGACCTCGAACGGGGCTTTGGGCGCGTACGGCGTTACGGCGAGGAAGTCCTGGTTCTCGGTGACGACCCGCTCTCCGTGCATAAGCTCCTGGCGGATTATGTCGCAGAAAACACACCGCTCTTTATAGTTGTAGTACTCGAGCGAGCCGTCCAACTCCTCGGCGACCCTCTTGGGTATGATGGGGAGCGCGATGAGTTGGGAGTGGGTGTGCTCGAGCGAGGCGCCGGCGGCCTCGCCGTGGTTCTTGAATATGAGTATGTAGCGGAGCCTGTCGTCTTTCTTCAGGTCTATTATCCTGTCCCGGTAGGCCCAGAGCACTTCCTCGAACTGGCCGGTCGAGATGGTGGCGAGAGAGTCCTTGTGGTCGGTGGACTCTATTATTACCTCGTGGGCGCCCACCCCGTTCATTCTGTCGTATACGCCGTCGCCGGCGCGGTCGAGCCCGCCCTCCACCTTCAAGGCCGGGAACTTGTTCGGCACGACCCGTATGTGCCAGCCGGAGGTGTTCGGTTTGCTCTCGTCCTTGCGGTAGGCCGATATTTCCGGGGGGGTCTTGCCCTCGTTGCCGGGGCAGAAGGGGCAGAACCCCCCCCTGGTCGCCGGTTGAGTCACTACGAACTCCGAGGGGCGCTTGCCCCGCTCGGTGGATATTATCACCCACCTTCCGATAATCGGGTCTTTTCTCAGTTCAGGCATGGTTTTATCCGTATGGGGAAAAGGGTTCTATCTGATACGTGACGGTGAGGATCATACAGTAAGCTCAGGCAGTAAGCTCAGGCAGTAACCTCAGGGGAGTGCGGAGAGTAATGATTCCGGCTTTGCTTTATCCGGCCGGCGGGAGAGAAACAGCAGGCCCTTTTAAGCGCGGCCCCGTTGCTTTTCCTGCTCCTCTTCCTCCTTCTTGCACTCCACGCAATAGGTGGTAACGGGCCTCGCCTTGAGCCTCTTCTCGGATATATCCTCGCCGCAGAGCTCGCAGATCCCGTAGGTCCCTTCCTCTATCCGCCCCAGCGCCTCTTTGACTTTGGCCAGCAGCTTCCGCTCTCGGTCCTTGACCCGTAAGGTGAAGTTCCTGTCGGTCTCGTGGGCCGCCCTGTCCGTGGGGTCGGGGAAGTGCTCCTCGTCGGTCCTGTTCATACCGCTTACGGTCTTCTCCGCGTCGCTTAAGAGCTCTTCGAGGCGGGAGTTCAAGAGTTCCCTGAACTGTTCCAGTCTGGTCTGTTCCATAACTTTTGTAGTATAACCTGAAATAGATACCTGTGTAAACCCTATTTGTTCCGTTGTTACGGCCGCTGCAACTCCACAATGCTGCCCCTGCGGACGGTCAGGATAAAGAGCTCCTTTGCCGTTTCCCCGTCCGGGTCGAAGGACATCTCCCCGGTGGCGCCGCCGGGCCACCGGGTCCCGGCCAGGGCATTCCGTACCTCGTCCCGGTAGCGGGTGTCTCCGGAGACGGCCGATATGAGTACCATAGCGGCGTCGTATGCCTGGGCGCTCAGGATGCCGGGCTTGTGGCCGTATGCCTCGGTGAACCTTTTTACGAACTTCGCCGTCCCTTCCCTGTTGCTGTCGGCGAAGAAGCCGTCGGCGAAGACCGCGCCCTCTACGTGTCTGCCGGCGATCTCTATGAGTTTTCGCGAGTTCCAGCCGTTGGAGCCCAGAAGCTGTACGTCCTTTACGTTATAGTAGGCGCGGTAGGGCGCGATCTGAGCGATGGTCTCCGGGTAGTCCGGTATGTAGAGGGCGTCCACCTCCACGGTGGAGGTATACTCGGTCACCCTCCTACGTCCCTCCATCCGTACCTTTTGTTCTATACCGAAGAGCGTTTCGAATTCACGGCCGAAGTCTTTTTGGCCCGTTGCGTAAGAGAGCTCTCCCACCACCGTGCCTCCGCGCCGGAGGACCTCTTCCTTGAAGAGCCTCGCCAGCTCCCGGCCATAGCTGTTTCTGGGCGACAGTATGGCGAATTTTTCGGCCTCCAGGGTCTCGATGGCGTAGGCCGCCACGGCCACGGCCTGGCGGTCGGGGGTCAGCGAGTTCCGGAATACATAGTCGCCGAACCCGGGTATGCCTGCCTTCTGCGAAAGCACGATGAGGGGGATCTTATCCTCCGCTGCTTTCCGGGCTACCTTCTGCGCCGCCCTGCTCAGGAGCGGTCCCACGACACCCATCACCCGCGAGTTAGCGGAAAGCTCGCCCAGGGCCCTGTTGGGGGAGGCGGACTCCGAGCCCGTATCCTGCAGGACGACCTCCACCGACCCCGTCCCTTCTCCCCTCTCTCCGAAGAGGTTTGCGGCCAGGAGCACCCCCTTGAGCGCCTCTTCTCCGAACTTCGAGTAGTTCCCCTTCAGCGGGAGCAGCACCCCTATGGCCGTATCTCGCGATTTGCTTTCCGGCGACCCGTCTTCCTCCGGGAGGTGGGTGGGGGAGGCGAGCATCTCCAAAAGAATCCGGGCCCTGGCCCTGAGCGCCAGGGAGGCTCCGGGGTAGGAGACGGCCGAGTCGAGCGCCGTCCTGGCCTCGCGCAGCCGCCCGGCCCGGTACTGGCAGTATCCGAAGCCGTAGAGCGCCTCGCCCTTGAAGGCGCTTGCGGGGAACTTTTCGAGCAGCCTCTGGTAACGGCCGAGCGCTTCCTCGAACTCCCTTCTCTCCATGTAGATGCGCCCGAGCGTTATGAGGGCCTCGTCGGTCACGTCCGCCCTCGGGTAGTCCTCGATGAACTCTTGAAGCCTCTCCACGCCGTCGTCCGTGGCGCCGTCGCGCTCCAGCCCTTCGATTATTCCGGCAAGAAGCTCCTCGGCGGCCCCGTCCGGCCATAAGCCCCCGAGCGGGCCGTTCGTCCAAAAACCCCCGGCCGAGGGGGAGGAGGGGGAGGCGGAAGAGAAGAAAATCGCCAGCGCTATGGCGGCTGCCCGCTTCACTCGAAGAGCTCTCTCACCTTCTCAAGGAAGTTTTTTTTGTTAGGCATTGTCTCGTCCCCGCCGAGCTTCGCGAACTCCCTCAGGAGCTCTTTCTGCCGTGAGTTAAGTTTGGACGGGGTCTCGATATTGACTATTACGTGCTGGTCGCCGCGCCTGCCGGTCGCCGACGAGGCGATACCCTTGCCCCTCAGGCGGAAGCTCTTACCCGTCTGCGTGCCGGCGGGGACCTTCAGCTTTACCGGCCCCTCGATCGTGGGGGCCTCTATCTCCGAGCCGAGGGCGGCCTGGGGGAAGCTTATGGGAACCTCGCACACTACGTCGTCCTGTTGTCTCGTGAAGATGGGATGCGGTTTTACGGAGATGAAAATATAGAGGTCTCCGGCGGGGCCGCCGAGGGTCCCGTGCTCCCCTTCGCCCGCGATCCTCAGTCTGGAGCCGGTGTCCACGCCGTGGGGTATCTTTACCGTAAGCGTGCTGGCCGTCTTTATATGTCCGCTGCCGGCGCATTCGCCGCACGGGCTTTCGATCACGCTCCCCGCCCCACCGCAGCTCGAACACGGCCTGGATATGCTAAGGAACCCCTGCTGGAGCTTCATCTGTCCGCTCCCCCCGCAGGTGACGCACGTGGTCGGCATGGTGCCCGGCTTCGCGCCGCTTCCGCTGCACGCCGAGCACTGTACGGTCCTGGGTATCTTTATCTTCCGGTCCGTGCCGAATGCGGCCTCCTCGAACTCTATCTCCATGTCGTAGCGCAGGTCCCTGCCGCGCTCGGCGCGGGGGCGTCCTCTCCCTCTCCCCCCCCCCCCTCCACCAAAGAACTCCGAGAAGACGTCGCTGAAGAAGTCCTGGAAGTCCACGCCGAAGCCGAAGTCCCCCTGTCCCACCCCCGCTCCGGAACGGCCGAAGCGGTCGTATTGGGCCCTCTTCTCCGGGTCCTTAAGGACAGCGTAGGCCTCGTTTATGGCCTTGAACCGCTCCTCGGCATCCTTGTCGCCTTGCTTTTTGTCGGGGTGGTGCTGGTGGGCGAGCTTCCTGTAGGCGCGCTTTATATCGGCGTCGTCCGCCTCCCGGCTTACCCCGAGTATCTCGTAGTAGTCTCTATCTTCCATTTTCCCTTGCTTGCCCCGGCGGGGTGCTACTCCTTTTTACTCTTTTCCCCCTCTTTTTCCCCCTTCTCTTCCACCCTGGCAACGGCCACGAGCGAGGG
>JAZGJJ010000170.1 GCA_036482575.1 Thermodesulfobacteriota bacterium | reverse complement strand
GCTTATGGCGCTAACCGTGCGGCAGCACCCTGCGGTGGGGCAATTTTCATGACGGCCGCCGGGGTACGAGATACCAGTGCTGTATTGGGCCGCATATGGCGCTAACCGTGCGGCAGCACCCTGCGGTGGGGCAATTTTCATGACGGCCGACGGGGTACGAGATACCAGTGCTGTATTGGGCCGCATATGACATTAACCGTGCGGCAGCACTCTTGACTTAAAAGCGTGGATGTGGTTATATTTCGTATTCTTTTTAGCCTATTTACTATGAAACGCATATATTGGCATATTACAGGCAGGCGGGGGTGGCTCGTATCCCTCTTTTTCGCCGTGTTGTTCGTTCCCTCGACGGGTTGGACCAAGACCTCTTCGGTGGCCGTCCTGCCGTGGGAGCTTAACGCCCCGCCCCGGATGGAGTACGCAAGGAGGGCCGTGGTCGATATGCTCTCCTCGAGGGTGGGCTCTTCCCTGTCGGTGGAGATTGTAAGGACGGACCTGGTGAAGGAGGCCGTGGAGAACTACGCAGGGGGCGGCCTGACCGACGATACCGTCGAGAAGATAGGCAGGGCGCTTGGCGCGGACTACGTGCTCTACGGAAGCCTCACGGCCATAGAGGATTCGATAAGCCTTGACGTGAAGTTCATGGCCGTGGCCGACGGTGCCGTCAGGTCGTTCTTTTCCCGGGACAGGGGCATGGGCTCGATCGTCGGCATGACCGACGCCGCGGCCTCCAAGGTGCTGGCCTCCCTCGGGGAGTTTACGGATACCGCTAATGGCGGCACGTCGTCCGGACCGGCCTATATCGGCAAGTTCAGGGAGAGCGCGCCGGAGAGTGTCGCGGCCAAAGAGCCCTCGGGAGATGATGAAGAGTTCATAATAGTCTCCGGGAAAGAGGAGGCGAAGAAGTTCCTCTGGAGGAGCCGCCACATACAGGGGGCCTTCTTTGCGATGGAGTCGTTGGACCTCGACAACGACGGCGGAAAGGAACTGGTCCTTCTCGGTACGCAGGACCTGCTTATAGCAAGGGTAGGGGAGGACGGGCTCGAGACGATAAAGGAGATAAAGGGGCACGGGGATGTGAGGAACATAGCCGTGGCCGCCTTCGACAGCGACGGCGACGGCGTTATCGAGCTCTACGTCTCAAGGACGAGGGCGGGGCTGGCGGACAGCTTCGTGGTCGAGAGGAGGGACGGCGACTACACGGTAACGGCCTCCGCCATACCCTGGCTTATGAGGGTCATCGGCGCTCAAGGCGGGGAGACGACCCTTATAGGGGCGAGGTTCGAAGCCCAGAAGGGCGGCTTCTCCCGTGCCGTGGATGTGCTTAAGAGGGAGGGGGATGAGGTCGTATCCTCCGGCGACGCCTTCGATATGCCGGAGCTTCCCAACATATACGGCTTCGAGATCTTCGACGTGACGGGCGACGGGCAGGCCGAACTTGTAGCCATCGGCAAGGGGAACTACATAAGGATCTACAGGAGAGACGACGGCCCGTGGAAGGAGTTCTGGAAGAGCCGGGAGCCATACGGAGGCACCCTGAACGCGCTGACGTTCGGCGACGAGGACGCGGAACTCGCGGAAAGGCCCTTCGCCGAGATCGAGGGTAAGTTCCTCCACACGGACCTCGATAGCGACGGCAGGGAAGAGCTCATAATCAAGAGGAATACCCCCGGCGGCATATTCGGCCGCCGCTCGATCAGGGTCATGGAGTTCACGGGCGGAGAGGTGAGGAGCCTTAGCTGGGACGGGGCGTTCCTGGAGGAGAACTGGAGGACCAGGGAGGTGGACGGATACGTCTCGGACTTCGTCATAGACGACATCGACGGCGACGGCTCAAGGGAGATCGTCATGCTGGTCGTCGATGGTATAAAGGCGTTCAAGCTCGACGCTAAGAGTTATATTCTCTCATACACGCTGCCGTAGCCGGAAGTCCCGTTCCCCGTTCGTGGTAGCGTAAGGTATTATTTCTAAATAAGCCTTCTTCATGCCCGATGTCACTGACGGCCGTCATGAAAATTGCCCCACCGCAGGTGGCTCCGATTGAAATTTCAGTTCAGCCCGTGTATAATTGCCCGGATATGGCGGTGTAGCTCAGGTGGCCAGAGCAGGGGTCTCATAAGCCCCGTGCCGGTGGTTCGAGTCCACCCACCGCCACCACCACTCCCTCGTTGCCGCTTTACGCTCGGCTTTCCCGAAAAACCTTTCAGAACCGCCTACATACGTGCTACAATGGCAGCGTTTAAAGCGTGCACGAAAGGAGCTTATGTCCACCGCCGGAGAGCTTTCCGCGACTATAATAGTCCCAGTATTTAACGAGGAAGAGGGGGTGGTTCCGTTCCTTGAGGGGCTCTTGAAGGCGCTTGCCGCCCCGCCCGAAGCCGCGCTTGAGGTTATCGTCGTGGACGACGGCTCCACCGACTCCACCGCGGAAAAGCTCGGGGACCTCAAAGGGATTACCGTGCTCTCCCACAAGCACAACCGGGGGTACGGGGCGGCCTTGAAGACCGGGATACGGCGGAGCGCCCACGACACCATAGTCATAATCGACGCCGACAACTCCTACGACCCGGCCGATATCCTGAAGCTCCTTCCGCATATGGAGAAGAACGACATGGTCGTCGGCCGGAGGCCGGTCGTGCCCGGCGGGCGGGAGTTCATGAGGGAGGCCGCCAAATGGGTGCTCAAAAAAATCGCGAACTTCCTCACGAAAAGGAAGATACCGGACTTGAACAGCGGCCTCCGGGTCATGGACAGGGCCGTGGTCAATAAGTTCATGTACCTCCTGCCGGACGGGTTTTCGTTTACCACCACCATAACCATGGCGATGATGACCAACCACTACCACGTCCGCTTCGAGCCCATCCACTACGGGGCGCGTACCGGCAGCTCCAAGATAAAGCCCGTTTCGGACTTCATGTCTTTCGTTTACCTGATACTCACGACCATGCTCTGCTTCAAGCCCGAGAGGATATTCCTGCCGCTCGCCGTGTTATTCTTCGCCGCCTCGGTATTCGTCCTTTTCGCGAGCTATCTCTTTACGGAAAAAGTCATGGACGTCACCACTGTCCTGCTCTTTGTCTCGGGCTTCCAGTTCATGGTAATCGGCATGCTGGCCGGGCTCATAGTGCAGCTGTCGAAAAGAGGCGCGGACGATGAAGGTCCTCCTGATAAACCCGCCCAGGTTTAACGAGATCATAGGCAACAACCCCGCCATTATCGAAGAGGAGCGCGGCTATAACCCCCCGCTGGGCATCCTGTACGTCGCCGCCTACCTGGAGGAGCACTCCGCCCACGACGTTACGGTAATAGACAGCCAGGTCGAGGAGCTCTCCTACAATGAGCTCGGGGAGAGGATAAGCTCGGCCGGGCCCGACGTCGTCGGTATTACGGCCATGACCATGACGCTTATCGACGTTATGAAGACCGTAGCGCTCGTAAAGGGGATAAGCAAGGATATCCGGGTCGTCCTCGGCGGGCCGCACGTCCACATCTTCCCCGATGAGACGATACGACTCGACGGCGTTGACTACCTGATACTCGGCGAGGGCGAGAGGGTCTTTAAGGAACTCCTGGATCGCATGGACGACGGGCCGCGCCTTAGGGAGGTAAGGGGGCTGGTCTTCAAAGACGGGGGAGGGGGGGGAGAGGGGGGAGAGGTCGTCAATACGGGCACCCCCCCGGTGGTCGAAGAGCTCGACGAGCTGCCCTTTCCGGCCCGCCATCTGGTCGATTACAAAAAATACGGCTCGCTCCTCAGCAAGGGGAACGTAGTCACCACGGTCTTTACGAGCCGCG
>JAZGJJ010000169.1 GCA_036482575.1 Thermodesulfobacteriota bacterium | reverse complement strand
GAAGGGCTATTCGCCCGAAGACAAGAGCGTCAAAGAGGCCCTGATCTCCTTTTCCGAGAGGGCGCTCGGGCTTAAGACCGACGGCATATACGGCCCCGGTCCGCTTCCCTCCCTTCCTTCCGGGGCGGGCGTGAGGTTCCTCTTCCCGTCCCCCGAGGGGCGGAGCCCGTGCAAGCGTCTTAACCTTTTTCTCAGGTGGATGGTCAGGCGTGGCGACGGGCTGGACTTCGGGCTCTGGAAGGGCGTGAGCCCCTCGAAGCTCATAATCCCGCTCGATACGCATATAGCGCGGATATCTCGTTACCTCGGCCTTACCTCCAGGAACTCCGCGGACTGGGCAATGGCCGAGGAGGTTACGGACTCCCTCAGGAAACTCGACCCCCTCGACCCGACGAAGTACGACTTTTCGCTATCGAGGCTCGGCATCCTCGATGAGTGTCCTACGAGGCGCGACCCGATAAAGTGCGAAAGTTGTATGATAAAAGGGGTCTGCGTGTTGTAGGGGGGCCGGCTGCCGGAAGAGAAAAAGTCTTTGACAGGCCGGGGCCGGGTAGGATACCATCCGGGGTGCGGCAACGGAAATAACGGAAATAACGGAAATAAAGGAAATACTGGGAATACTGGAAATAAAGGAAAGTGTAAAGCGGCGTGGTTATGCACATTCAGGAAGCTTTCGCCCTCATAAAGGACGACATAAGCAGGGTCGACGAAGAGTTCAGGAGGAACCTTTCCTCGGATGTTCCCCTTATAAGGAAGGTCGGGGAGCACATCCTCTCAAGCGGAGGCAAGAGGTTCCGGCCCCTGATACTTCTACTCTCGGCCAGGCTCTGCGGCTACGGCGGCGAGCGTCACATACCGCTTGCCGGGGTCGTCGAGTTCCTTCACACCGCCACACTCCTCCATGACGACGTGGTGGATAACGCGGACTTGAGGAGGGGTGCGGCCTCGGCCAACGCCATATGGGGCAACGGCGTGAGCGTGCTGGTCGGCGATTATCTCCTCTCAAAGGCGTTCTTCAACGCGGTGGACTACGGGGACCTCCGGGCTCTCAAGGTCCTGGCGCATACGACCACCGTCATGGCCGAGGGCGAGGTGCTCCAGCTCTTGAGGCATTCGGATGTGGAGACGAGCGAGGAGGACCACCTCGACGTTATAACCAGGAAGACCTCGGTGCTTTTTTCCGCCTCCGCCCGTCTCGCCGCGATCGTGGCCGGGGTCTCTTCGGAGAAGGAGGAGGCACTGGCGCGTTACGGCCTGGAGGTGGGGCTCGCCTACCAGTTTACCGACGACTGCCTCGACTACACCTCGAACGACGAGGATCTGGGCAAGGCCGTGGGGAACGACTTGAGGGAGGGCAAGGTGACGCTCCCCCTCATAAAGGCGTACAGGGACTCTTCATCCGAAGAGAGGGCCGTCATAAAGAGGGCCATAGAGGCCGACGAGCTGGACAGCGTCCTTCTCCGTGAGGTTATGGGGCTCATAAACGCGCATGGCGGGATCGAGTACACTCTCGACAGGGCGAGGTCCCACATGGAGGAGGCCAGGAAGAGTCTCGATATCTTCGAGCCCGACGCCCGAAGAGCGGCGCTCCTGGCCGTCGCGGACTACGTGATAGAGCGGCCCAGCTGACCCTTTTTTCTTCCCCCCCTTTCTCCCCGCCCACCTCAATACCCCTTGATACCACAGGCCCGTTACCCCTGGCGGGGAGTTCCCCGGCGCGCCGGCACCATGATGCCTGTCCTGAGCGAAGTCGAAGGGCCTGTCCTGAGCCTGCCCTGAGTCTATCGAAGGGCGAAGTCGAAGGGGTGCTTCACTTTCTGAACGGCCGTTAGTGGCACCGGGTATGAAGGAAGAAAGCTTATTTACACACGACACCTTACGCTACCCGTTGGAAAGTAACTGTTGAATCTTTTCCCGGATAATGGTAGGTTATACCCGCAGTGCTAAAAGGAGGGTTTTTCTATGGGGCTTTTCGAAGGTAAAAAAGGCATAATCTTCGGTATTGCGAACGAAAAGAGTATCGCCTGGAGCATCGCCCAGGCGCTTCATAAAGAGGGCGCCGAACTCGCCTTCAGCTACGCCATCGAGAAGCTCGCTTCACGGGTGGCCCCGCTCGCCGAGAGCATGGGCTCGAAGCTGGTGCTCCCCTGCGACGTAACCGACGACGCCCAGATAAGGACGGTCTTCGATGTACTGAAGAGCGAGTGGGGGGAACTCGACTTCCTCGTCCACTCGCTGGCCTTCGCCAAGAGGGGGGAGTTGAAGGGCGAGTACGTGAATACGTCGAGGGACGGTTTCAGCCTCGCCATGGACGTAAGCGCTTACTCTCTGGTAGCTCTCTCCCGCGCCGCCCGTCCTCTTATGCGGGAAGGCGGCAGCATCATAGCCATGACTTACCTCGGGAGCGAGAAGGTCATACGGAACTATAACGTCATGGGCGTGGCCAAGGCCGCGCTCGAAGCGAGCGTACGCTACCTCGCCGCCGACCTCGGCCCCGAGGGGGTAAGGGTCAACGCCATATCCGCGGGCCCCATCAAGACACTCGCCGCAATGGGTAACTCCGGATTTAACGACATACTCGGCATAGTCGAGGAAAGGGCCCCGCTTAGGAGGAACGTCACGCAGGAAGACGTGGCCGGGACCGCCCTCTACCTTCTGAGCGACCTCGCAAGCGGCGTTACCGGAGAGGTGATCCACGTCGACGCCGGTTTTAGCACCATCGGGGTGTGAAGGCCGTTACCCTCTGTCCGTCGTTCGTCCCTGCCTTTAACCAACCACGTCTCCATGAAGATAGTCGCCGACCTCCACATCCACACCAAGTATTCGCGCGCCACGAGCCGGGAGATGACGCTCGATTCGTTGGCGCTCTGGGCCCCGCGTAAGGGGATAGACGTAATCGGCACAGGCGACTTCACCCACCCCGCGCAGTTCGCCTCCATCGAAGAAAAGCTCGCCCCGCTCGGTAACGGCCTCTTCGTCTTAAACGGCAAGGAGTCCGACGATTCGGCAACGCGCTTCATGCTCACCTCCGAGGTGAGCTGCATCTACGGCCAGGACGGAAGGACGAGGAAGATACATAACCTTATCTTCGCTCCGTCGGTCGAGGCCGTCGGCAAGATGAACACAACCTTCGCCCGGCTCGGTAACGTCGCCTCGGACGGCCGCCCCATCTTCGGTTTTTCCTCGCAGGAGCTTATAAAGATAGTGCTCGACGCCTCGCCCGACTGCATGCTCGTCCCGGCCCATGCCTGGACCCCGTGGTTCTCGATATTCGGGAGCAAGTCCGGCTTCGACTCCATCGAGGAGTGTTTCGGGGACCACTCCAAACACATACACGCCATAGAGACCGGGCTCTCGTCGAACCCGGAGATGAACCGGCGGCTCTCGGCACTCGACGACATAACGCTCATCTCCAACTCCGACGCCCACTCCCCGGCAAAGCTCGGCAGGGAGGCCAACGTCCTCGACTGTGAGAGGGACTACTTCGAGATAATGAAAGTCCTGAAGGGGGAGGGCAGGAATGGAAAAAAATTCCTCTATACAATCGAGTTCTATCCCGAGGAGGGGAAGTACCACTACGACGGCCACCGGGAGTGCGGCGTGCTCCTCTCGCCCGAGGAGACCCGTAAGGCGGACGGAAAATGCCCGGTCTGTAATAAAGGGGTTACAATCGGGGTCATGAGCCGCGTCGAGGAACTCGCAGACAGGCCCGAGGGTTTCGTCCCGGAAAACGCCGTACCCTCGCGCCACATGGTGCCCCTCCAGGAGATAATCGCCGAGGTGCTCGGCCGCGGGGTCAACACCAAGGGGGTCGAAAAGGAGTATAAGCGCATAATCGACTCCGGCGGTAGCGAGTTCAGGGTCTTGCTCGACATGGAAGAGGAAGAGCTTAAGAAGATAGCCCCGCCTCGGGTGGCCGAGGCCATAGTGAAGGTAAGGCGCGGCGAGCTGTCCATAAGCCCCGGCTTCGACGGCGAGTTCGGAAAGGTAAAGATATTCGGCAAGACCGAAGAACCAAAACCCGTTGGGCCAAGCCAGATGGGATTATTTTGAGGGCGCGTGACGCGCTACAATAACTCCGTCCTTTCCCCGCCCTGCCTCCCTGTCATTGCGAGGCCGGAGGCCGAAGCAACCTCGTTCTTTAATCTCCTCTCCCCTCCAGGGAGGTGTCAGCGGACACACGGATTGGGGTGGGGGGGAGTTTTTTTCTAAATCCCTAAATCCCTGACTCCCTGATTCTTCCTCTCCCTTGACTTTACGCCCCCTCCATTGTTAAATGTCCGATATGCCGGTGTATAACTCAACCCGGCCTTACACGTGATGCTCAAAAAAAATAAAACCAAACTCGAAGCTATCCTGCCGAAGGATTTGAAGCCCCTTAAGACCGAGGCGGAGAAGGCACTCCTCGAAGCGGCCGAAAAGGGGGAGTTTGCCGACCGCCGGAAGCTCGACCCCAAAGATCCCGGTCATGATAAACCCGAGAACTCCGACAACTGGAGCCCCGAACGCAATATCCGCGCAAAGCTCCTCGCCTGGCTCTGCACGGACAAAGGTGCCTCGGAGCTTGTCCACTATAAGGGCGTTCAAGTCGCGGGCGCGAAGGTTACCGGGGTGCTCGACCTCGAAGCCGCCACCCTGCTGCACCCTTTAACTTTAGACTACTGTGCTGTCAAGGAAGCGATTATACTGCGTGACGCGGAGACACGCACCTTGAGCCTTCAGGGTAGCCATACCGGCCCTGTCTCGGCCGACCGCATGAAGACCAGAGGCTCCGTGTTTTTGAGGTACGGCTTCCACGCAAGGGGCGAGGTGCGGCTCCTTGGCGCGGATATAGAAGGGGACCTTGACTGCATTGGCGGGACCTTTGAAAACGAGAACGGTTATGCGCTCAATGCCGACGGCATGAAGACCATGGGCGACGTATTTTTGAGAGATAAGTTTCATGCAAAGGGCGAGGTGAATCTTCTCGGCGCGGAGATAGGCGGGGACCTTTCCTGTATCGATGGGACCTTTGAAAACGAAAAGGGCGTTACGCTCAATGCCGAGAACATGACGGTCAAGGGCGTTTTTTTCTGGCGGACCAAAGAAAGGCCCGCGGGAGTTGTCGATCTTATGCACGCGAACGTGGGCCAGCTTTCGGACAATAAGGAGAGCTGGCCCGAAGAGGGGAAGCTCGCACTCGACGGCTTTGAATATGGTGCGCTTGCACCGGACGACACGCCCAAAAGCGCGGAGGAACGCCTTAGGTGGATAGGCCTTCAGCTGCCAGAACCATTCAAGCCCCAGCCATATGAGCAGTTGGCAAAGGTGCTCCGAGGGATGGGGCACGAGGAGGATGCCCGCGACGTGCTGATAGCTAAAAATGATGATATGCGTAAGTACGGGGAGCTTTCGCGGATAACAAAGCTGTGGTATTGGTTTTTGGGGGGTACAATCCGCTATGGCTGGAGAACAAGGAGGGTCATTTTAGGTTTTATCTTCCCCATGCTTATTTTGGGCTGGGGCATGTTCTGGTGCGCAAACGATTTGAAGGTGATGCAGCCTTCCAAGGAACGCGTCTACATGAGCACCGAATTCAAAGAGGACGGAACGGTGCCGCCCACCTATCCTGTCTTAAGCCCCCTCTCTTACTCGATAGACACCTTTGTTCCCTTTGTGAACCTACATCAGGAAAACTACTGGCTTCCGGATGCAAGCAGGCCCTGGGGTTGGCTGTTCCGCATATACCTGTGGGCTCATATACTTTTGGGATGGCTGTCTTCAACGCTGGCTCTGGTTTCACTCACCGGCCTGATACGGAAGGAATAAGCCCATCCTCCGCACACCACCCCCCTTTTCACAAACAAAAAAGCCCCTGTCCGGGAAATTGCTAATCCTCTACGTGCGAAAAGGCTTGACAACGCATTGGTTCTATTATATATTTTATGAAATTCAACTCCGGAGAGGTTAGCGATTGAAGGTAAACCGAAGGGTAAACCAAAGTAGGCTCCCGCAAGGGAAAAAACCTTTCTTGCAGCTTTTAGCCGCATTGGTCGTCCTCACCTTTTCTACCGTAGCATACATAACGGTCTTCTCAAGCCGCGAGGCATCGTCCGGCAAGGACCCTTCCATCACCATCTCCACGCCCCCATCGTCTGAAGCTTCGGTCCGGACGGAAGCGGGGCCCGAAGAAAACCTCCCCGCAGTCAACCTCGACGTCAGCGAAGTCACCGTTAAGGGCAACGATACCTTCTACAGCATCATGGCCTCCTTCCACGTGCCGGCTAAAGAGATACTCTCAATGGCCAGGACGGCGGACGAGTTCTACGACCTGCGCCGCCTAAATAAAGGCGATACGCTCAAGGTGGTCACGCGCGACGGGGTCGTGCAGGGCGCCGAGTACCGCTACGGCGAGGTAGAGGGGATCCGGCTAAGGAGAAGCGAAGGCGGCTTTACGGCCTCGGCCTTCGAGGTGCCCCACCATACCGCTCAGACCTTCGCCTACGGCACCATAGAGACATCTCTCTTCGACGCCGGGGTGAGGGCCGGGGCGGACCCCGGCGTGATCCTCTCGCTCTCGGATATATTCGCATGGGACGTGGACTTCGCCACGGACATAAGGAAGGGGGACGACTTCGGCCTCCTCTACGAAACGCTCTACGTCGAGGAGGCTCCGGTCAGGTCGGGCCGCATGCTCGGCGCGGAGCTCGTAAACGCCGGGAAGAAGTTCACGGCCGTATACTTCAAGGACGAAAAAGGAAGGGGAGGCTACTACGACCTCAAGGGCAAGTCGCTCGAAAGGACGCTCCTGAAGTCCCCGCTCCGCTACCGCCGTATATCGAGCCATTTTTCAAAAGGACGCTACCACCCCATCCTGAAAAAGTACCGCCCCCACCACGGCGTGGACTACGCGGCCCCCACCGGCACTCCCATAGAGTCCTCGGGCGACGGCAAGGTGCTCTTCGCGGGATGGAAGAAGGGCTACGGCAAGTACATCGTGATAAGACATAACGCCACCTACACCACGGCCTACGGCCACCTGTCGAGGATAAAGAAGGGGATAAGGAAAGGGAAACGCGTCCGGCAGGGCCAGGTCATCGGCAACGTCGGCTCGACCGGCCTCTCCACCGGGCCGCACCTCCACTACGAGGTGAAGGTCCGGGGGAAACAGGTAAACCCGCTCAAGGTCAAGACGTCCGCGAGAAGGTCGCTCACTAAGAAGGAGATGGATAGCTTCGCGGCCCTGAGAGACGAGGTAGTCGAAAAACTCTCGCGCAAAGAAGCGGTCCTGGCCTCCGTAGCCTCCCCCAAAACCCCGCTCAACTGACCCAAATAACCACCGCCTGAGGGTATTTTCTTGAGGGAAACTTTTTGTAAAAAGTTTCCCTCAAACTCCTTTCAAAAACTTT
>JAZGJJ010000168.1 GCA_036482575.1 Thermodesulfobacteriota bacterium | reverse complement strand
GGCGACGGTTTCGGGGTCTTTAACGGGCTCCCCCCTTACTATGGGCGCCGCGCCCGCGGCCTGGAAGCCCATCATCCTCGGCAGGCTCGAAATTATGCCGCTTTCGTGGTACTCCTTGTAGCCCCTCCAGTAGGCGGTGATGTTCCCGGCGTTGCCCACGGGCATGAAGTGGTAGGTCGGCGCGTGGCCGAGGTGCTCGCATACCTCGAAGGCCGCGGTCTTCTGCCCCTCCAGCCTGAAGGGGTTCAGCGAGTTCACCATGGTCACCGGATATTCCCCGGCTATCTCCTTTACTATGTTCAGGGCCTCGTCGAAGTTGCCCTTTACCTGCAACACCATCGCTCCGTGCATCATGGCCTGCGAGAGCTTTCCCAGAGCGACCGCCCCCTCGGGCACCAGCACGTAGGCCTTCATCCCTGCCTTGGCCGCGTAGGCCGCGGCCGCGGCCGAGGTGTTGCCCGTCGAGGCGCATATGACGGCCCTGGAGCCGTCAGCCTTCGCCCTGGAGACCGCCATCGTCATGCCCCGGTCCTTGAAGGAGCCGGTGGGGTTAAGCCCCTCGAACTTGAGCATGAGCCTTATCTTGCCAAGGACGTCCTTCAGGTTCGACGCCTCTATAAGCGGGGTATTGCCCTCCCGGAGCGTCACCACCGCGTCGTCGCCAGTCTCCGGCAGGTAGTCCCTGTACTCCCTTATAATACCCTCCCAGAGGCCTTTCCTGTTAAGCTGCATCCGGGCCCTCCTCTATCCTTATGAACCTGACCTCGTCCTTTATAACGTCCAGCTTCTCTATGTCCTTTATGGCCGAGCGTAGCTCCCTCTCGACCGCGTTGTGCGTGATTATCACCAGCGGCACCGCCCCTCCCGCCTGCCTGCCCTTCTGTATGACCGACGAGATGCTTATGTTGTGCGAGCCGAGCACGCCGGATATGGTCGAGAGCACGCCGGGCCTGTCCATGGCGGAGAACCTCAGGTAGTACGACATTTCGAGCTCGTCCATGCCCTTTATCTCCACATCCTTTACCGCCCCCTCGGTATGGCCGAGCGGCGAGAGCCTGCCGGGGCAGCCCTTCAGGATGTCCCTGCATATGTCGACCACGTCGGCCACGACCGCGCTCGCCGTGGGCATCATGCCGGCCCCCATCCCGTAGAACATGGTGGAGCCGACGGCGTCGCCCTTCAGGTGGACGGCGTTAAAGACCCCGTCCACCGATGCGAGCGGGTGATCGAGCGGGATCATGGTCGGGTGCACGCGCGCCTCGATGCCGCCCTCCACCCCACCGGGCGCCTTGGCTATGGCAAGGAGCTTTATAACGTAGCCGAACTCCTCGGCGAACTTTATGTCTATCTCGGTTATGTTGCTTATGCCTTCGGTGTATATGTCATCGAGACTTACGAAAGTGCCGTAGGCGAGGTCTATGAGTATGGCGAGCTTATGGGCCGTGTCGATGCCGTCGACGTCGTAGGCCGGGTCGGCCTCGGCGTAGCCCTTCTTCTGAGCCTGCGCCAGCACACCCTCGAACTTCCCGCCCTCTTTGCTCATCTTCGTGAGGATGTAGTTCGCCGTGCCGTTTATTATGCCGTACATGGACTCTATCCTGTTGGCCGCGAGCCCCTCACGGAGCGCTTTTATAATCGGTATCCCCCCGGCGACGCTGGCCTCGAAGCCTATGTTGAGCCCCCCTTTGGCCGCGGCCTCGAATATCTCACGGGCGTGCGTGGACAACAGCGCCTTGTTGGCCGTGGCAACGTGTTTCCCTTTCTTAAGGGCCTCAAGGGTAATATCCTTCGCCGCAGTCGTGCCGCCGATAAGCTCTATAACGATCGATATCTCCGGGTCGTTCAGTATCTCCGAGGCGTCGCTTACGAGCACTCCCTTTTCGAGCTCGACCCCCCGGTCCCTCTTTGTGTCCCTGTCCGCGACCTTCTTTAAAATCACCTCGCAGCCGAGCTTGTCCCTTAAGACCCCGGCGTTATCCTTCAGTATCTTTACAACTCCGGTCCCGACCGTGCCGAAACCTATAAGCCCTACGTTTATCTTCTCCATATGCCTCTCTCAGTTACCGGCTGCCTTATACGCCCCGCCGGAGGGAAAAAGCCTTCTTTATCCCCTTCGCGGCCTGCCTTATCCTCTGGCTGTTCTCAACGAGCGCGAGCCTCACGTACTCGTCCCCGCGCTCGCCGAACCCTATCCCCGGAGAGACGGCCACTCCGGCCTCCTTAAGGAGGAACTTGGAAAACTCGAGCGAGCCCATCTTACGCATCTCTTCCGGGAGTCTCGCCCATACGAACATCGTGGCCTTCGGCCTGTCTATCTCCCAGCCGGCCTTGGTAAAGCTATCGACAAGTACGTCCCTTCTCTTCCCGTAGAGCGTGCGGACCTCTTCAACGCATTCCTGCGGGCCGTTCAGCGCTATTATGGAGGCGATCTGGATGGGCTGGAACATGCCGTAGTCCAGATAGCTCTTTATCCTCGTAAGCGCCCCTATCATCCTGGGGTTGCCGACGGCGAAGCCCACCCTCCAGCCGGGCATGCTGTAGCTCTTCGAGAGGGTGAAGAACTCCACGCCGACCTCCTTTGCGCCGGGCACCGAGAGAAAGCTCGGGGCCTCGTAGCCGTCGAACACTATGTCGGCGTAGGCGAGGTCGTGAATGACCATCATCTTGTTCTCGTGGGCGAACTCGACGACCTTCACGAAAAAGTCCCTGTCCACCACGGAGGTCGTCGGGTTGTGCGGGAAGTTAAGGATGAGGAGCTTGGGCCTCGGCCAGGTCTCCTTAACCGCCTTCTCCAACTCCTCGAGGAAGTTCCCGCCGGGGACGAGCGGTACGCTCCTTAAATCCCCTCCGGCGATTATGACCGAGTAGGCGTGTATGGGATAGGTCGGCGTCGGCACGCAGACGACGTCACCGGGGCCGAGTATGGCGAGGGCCAGATGCGCCAGCCCCTCCTTGGAGCCGATCGTGGCCACGGCCTCGCTGTCGGGGTCTATATCGACGTCGTAGCGGCGCTTGTACCACTGGCTTATGGCGTGCCTGAGCTTATAGATGCCCTTCGAGGCCGAGTAGCGGTGGTTCTTCGGGTTACGTATGGCCTCGATGGCCTTATCCACCACGTGGGGCGGCGTGGGCTGGTCCGGGTTGCCCATGCCGAGGTCTATTACATCCTCGCCGCGCCCCCTGGCCTCGGCCTTCAAGTCATTCACGATATTGAAGACGTAGGGCGGAAGCCGCTTTATCCTGTTAAACTCTTCCATCATCCTGCTCTCTTCTGCCTGTTAAAGAGTTCCTCGGCGTTATACGAACTCCTTACGAACGGTCCCGAGTATACGTATCCAACTCCGATCTCTTTCCCGTAAAGCTCGTACTCCTTGAAAATCTCCGGGTCTACATACTCCTTAACATCGAGGCTCTCCCGCGTGGGCCGGAGGTACTGGCCTATGGTTACAGAGTCGCAGCCCGCCTCCATCAAGTCCCTTAAGAGCCCCTTTACCTCTTCGGCGCTCTCCCCGAAGCCGACCATTATGCCGGACTTGGTCATAACGCCGGAGTCCGAGGCCTTCTTTAAAACTCCGAGCGAGAGGAGGTAGTCGGCCTCGGGCCTTACCTCGGAGTAGAGGCGCTCCACGGTTTCGAGGTTGTGGTTGAATATGTCCGGCCCGGCCTCTATAACCGTCCCAAGCGCCCCCTCGTCACCCTTGAAGTCAGGTACGAGGACCTCTATGGAAATGTCTGAAATAGTATCCCTAAGTGCCTTTATTGTCAAGGCAAAGTGGCTGGCCCCGCCGTCGGGCAGGTCGTCCCTCGTAACCGAGGTAACGACCACGTGGCGTAGGCCGAGCTCCTTTGCCGCATCGGCGACGTTTTCCGGCTCAGAGGGGTCTACAATTGACGGCCCTCCGGCCTTATCCACGCTGCAAAAACCGCACCTCCGGGTGCACGAGTCCCCGAGTACCATGAAGGTGGCCGTGGGCTTCGAGAAACACTCGCCTATGTTGGGACACCTGGCGGACTCGCATACGGTGTGAAGGCCCCTCTCTCTCAAGATGGCCTTCATACGATGAAGGCTGCTCGGCCGGCCGAGCGGCCTCCTTAGATGGGTAGGTAGCCTCATTAATTAATGGTCGATCCAAAGCCGTAAAAAATATTAGAATAGCACTCTTTCCGCGGGATTACAAGCTTTTAGGGCACTCTGAGAGCGCGTATGGCGTTAACCGACATACGCCCGGTCGGGTAGAATAACTTCCCGCGGTTTCCCCCATAAAAACAAAGAGGTACGGGATTAGGGGTAGAAAAGATACCCTATTAGGGTATAGGCGTTTGTTTATCCGGCCTCGTCTTGCTATAATCGAAGCCGGTCCCGAAGAAGAACTCCAATGCCCGGTGCGAGGTAAAATGAGTAAGAACTCTTGCTTTCGGATATCGTTGCTTATCTTTTGTTTATTGCTATTTATTCCTGTGCAACCGACAGTATGCCTCGGGGGCAGACTGTTTACTTCGGAGCCGGCACAAATAAAGAAGTATGCGGCATATGTCAAAAGAGAAGGCGGCACCCTATCCCTGACAACGGAATCGGGACCGGATGTTACTTTTACGAATTCGTTGGAGGGCGCAGTCGGAGGCGCATACGTCTCGTACGAGTTTATCGATTATCTTCAGGATGTCGGTTTTTACCTTGTTTTTGAGCGTTACTATGAAGGAGACTCATACACCATGATATCCGATAGAACAGGGGAATTGTACGGGATCGCCGAGTTTCCGGAAATATCTCCGGACAGAAAACGTTTTATTGCGGCTTCTGCAAGCGACGCTTATAACGAAGACGGGGTCTTCATTCTTCGCTTTGAAGGCGGCCAACTGGTATCCGAGCTTACAAAGAAGCCGCAGGAGTATGCCCTGTATAGCTTTGTCGCATGGAAGGACAACAGTACCATACTGCTCTCCAAGGATACTCATTCCGACGGGAAGTTATGTCCGGAGTCGAATGGCATGGTGGTTCCGGTAACCCTGAAACTGGAGGAAGACGGCTGGATATTCCACGAAGACCTCTCTCCCGATGCTGTAAGATGCCATCAATAAGGAAAAGGATCTTACTTTTGTCTCTATCCATCCTCCTTTCCCTCGGCGGTTGTGCGGGCAAAAATCGCGTGTCGTCGGAAGAGGACGACTACTTTCAGTTTTTCTTCCCTAACGAGGAGGCCCGGATAAAGAAGTTCTCAACATACGTCAAAAGGGAAGGCGATACTCTATACTTCAAATTAAGGACCGGTTCTTACGCGACCCTTACGGACTTCGAGGGCTGCGAGGCGCAGCAATACGAGTGCGAAAGTTACCGGTTCCTTAACTACTACAGGGACGAGGAACTCTACCTCGTCTTCGTAAAGCAGTACGAGGGCTTCGACTACGTCATGGTAGCCGGGGGGACCGGCGAGACGCACAGGATTCACACCTTCCCTGGTTTCTCTCCCGATAGAAAACGCCTTATCACGACCCCCGGAGACGAAACCGGCTACGGGAAAAACGGCGTCTTTATCTGGCGCGTTGAGGACGGCGGGCTCGTGTCGGAGTTAGCCTACGAACTGTACGAATACGCCATGTACGGCGTTGAGTCATGGGAAGACGACGGGACTATAGTTCTTTCCAAACACGTCCGTGCGTACAAGGAGTTTTGCCCGCAATCGATCTTCATGACGGTCCCGGTGACATTGAGGTTGGAAAAAGGCGGCTGGAAATATTACGAAGACCTGTCTGTCGATACCGTAAAATGCATACAATAAAGAAAAAAATCCTCCTGATATCCATATCCATCCTTCTTTTCCTTGGCGGCTGTGCGGTCAAGGGGCATGTATCGGAAGGTACGAGAGGAAATATCGAGCTAAACAAGGGGGTCCATCTGGTATGGGATGCCGTTGAAGGCGATGGTAGCACACCTCTCTTCTGGTGCGGTAACAGCATGTTCGTGGTTAGAGGTAAGAACTCCGCCCTGGGACTTATGAATATATGGACGGGCGAGAGGGTGAAGATAAGCGCCGACAAGGACGACTTTCCGCTTGACTGCACCGCTGATGGAAAGTGGCTTGTATATATGGACCTCGCCTCTAAAAGGGCGGACAAGAAGGACGGTATTGCAACATCCGGCCGGGAGAGGCACGTGGCGGACCTGTATCGGTATGAAGTGGCTACGGGCAAAAAACAGAGGTTCGCGGCGGTACGTTACTCACTACACGAACGGGAGGTGGTCTCGCCGGACGGTTTTAAGGCCTTCCTGGGGGCCGGGCACGACTCCGCCATGGAGATGCCGGAACCCGGATGGGAAGCTCTGTGGTTCGGTAACGATTGGGACCACGCGGGGGCCGTATGGTTTCCGGACTCCTCCGGCGTGGTAAGTTACGGACATAACCCGAACGCTTTATTCGTCGAACTCTTCGGCAAGGGAGGCCGGAGCAGGCGTTTTGTGCTTGGGCCGGAATATAAAGGCAACATCCGAAAGCTCGCCACGGACAAAGAAAACAGGGTTTACTTCGAACTGAGCGAAGATAGCCCCGACACCTTACGCCTCATTTACCGTTGTGACATCCCGGATAGAAATCTCGCTTGCAAAAGGATATTCGAGCACGATGAGACGGTAAGTTCTTACATGATTTTGCCCGACGGGGACATTGTTTTCAATATAGACATGGACCCTTGCATACGGCGCATCTCCCCGCCCGAGACCCGCGCCGAGTGCGCCGCTAAAAAGGTTTACGAGGACATTATGTACGACGACATTACCTTTATCGGGACCTCCCCGAACGGCAGGTGGCTGGCCTTTGAAAGCACCAAATGGGTAAGGTCGCTGGAGGCTGATTTCTCGCATCACAGCAAAGGACACTTCCTTGTAATGGAAGTTGCTAACTATTAAGGAGGGAGAGAAATGGGGGAATTGAGGCTCATAAAGCCGGTCAAAGGCACAATCAGCGATGTTTACGGTACATTAAGGCGTAAAAAAGACAAAAAGACGGGTAAAATAAAATACTATCACCATTCCGGGATCGATTACGCGGCTCCGAGAGGCACGGATATTGTGGCGAGTGAATACGGAAAGGTAGTCAGGGCATCATTCCATTATCATTATGGACATCTGATTATCATTGACCATACCCCAAAGGCTAAAAATGATGAAGATCATTTATACACACTGTATTCACATCTTTACGGGCCGTACGTAAGTCATGGGGATTCGGTGAAAAAGGGAGAAAAGATAGGTGTGGTTGGCGATACCGGACGTGCTACGGGACCCCACCTCCATTTTGAGGTGATAGCCGCTCCAACAAAATTAGGCTGGAACCCGGAAGGTAATACCGGTATCAAGAGTGGCCTTCACCGTATAAACCCGGAAAGCTGCTTTAACCATACCTTCACCAAGAAAGGCACCATCGATGACCTGACCGATGGAGAGGTGCGTAAAATCAAGGACAGGCTGGACGTTGACCCTCATATAGATTTCAAGCGCGGCACCTGGCACGCGGACGTCTATCTCGGCGGAAAGAAGCTGGGCCGTGTCGATAAACACAACAACAGAATCACACTGAAGTTCACGCCCGAGGAGTTGGAAGAGTTGCTGAAAAGCCCGGTTCCTCCATTAGTGAAAGGGCCGAAAAAAGTGGCATACGAGATAAAGGTCTAACGCCGATCTTTTTTATTTTCGCCCGCTAACCCCTCGACAGGCCCTTCGACTTCGCTCAGGACAGGCCTGTCGTGAGCTTGTCGAACGGCTCAGGGTGAACGCATCAAACCGTCAAGTTTTCCGCCAGACGAGGCAGGCACACATTTTGGCCCGCAGGCGTATATTTATATACGTTGAGGAGCCAAAATGTGCGACCAACGACGTATGGCGGAAAAATCGGCGGTTTGGCACCCTCAGACAATCCCCCCCTCCTCAAGAT
>JAZGJJ010000167.1 GCA_036482575.1 Thermodesulfobacteriota bacterium | reverse complement strand
CCCTTCGACGGGCAGTTCGGTTAATTCAGCCTGAGAGCCTTCCGGAAGAGCCATGTGCGCCACTTTGCAGCCGCCGAGCGACAGCCCGGCGAATAAGAGCAAAAGCCCGCCTGTGGTCCGGCACCACTTTTTGGTATGGGATATGTACATTACCTTTGTAATCTACAACGATTCAGACAGCCTGTCAATGGTTGATTGTCGGGATTATCTGCTTGAAAATTGGGGGTGGGGTGGGGGCAAAAAGGACTACGGGGTAATAAAAAATAAATCTGTCCCCTTTTTATTTCTTGGTTCAACTATATGGTTAGTGAAGTCATTGGATTTTGTTCATCAGCCACTTAAGGAGACCCAGGTCCACGACCATTTCTGCAAGCCGTTTCGGGAGAATGATCTCTACCGAACTGTTCGGCTGTGCCGCATATTCGGCTAGTTTCTTGTCCGGAGAATGAACGACAAAGAAAAGTTTTTTATACTTCCCACCTACAAAATTTTCAGCATATTCAAGGAAGTCGCGGAAGGAGGCTGCAGACTTTACCTGGACTTGGTACATCTCCCCTGTGATTGGCTCTTCCAATTCAACGTCCGAGAACTTCATAGTCTCTCCGAGCACGGAGACCCTCTTCCAGCCAGAAGATCTAAACAGGAGGTCGACTAGTGTCTCAAAATCTTTCCAGTGCAGTCTGCTAATACCTTTCTCTATATGACGACATAAGTCCTCTCTCGAACGAGAAATCGCTACTACTTCCGAACTGTATTGTCGATTTATGAGGTGGGTTAAGTCATCAACTTCCTTAACCTTGCAAATCGTGCCTCTGAATCCTTGCACCTTGGCTAAACGTCCTGAGATTTGATTCGTTAAAAGAGGATCGCCGAAGATGTTCTTGGAGTGCCATTTCTCGACTCTACGATACTTTGAGGTCTTATCTTGACGTATACGTGACTCTCCTACCCGACACCACCAGAGATGATTTTTATGAAATGTAACCCAGACATCCTCATGCGTGGATTCGCACAGTATTCTTAACGCTCGGCAATCGCGGGTTGCCGATCCTTTGTCGCAGGCGCCTTTTTCAAGCTGCTTCTGTATACTGTCCCATCGGCCATTGTTGATGTCGTCCAGCGTTTGCTTTGACCAACCAATCCGGATGATGCCTTTACGGATACTGGATTCCTCCCAGATACCGTTCCTACCTAGTTTCACATAGAAAACCTTTTTACAGGCGATAGGTTCCATCTACCTTTTTTGCAACAATTAATTTTGCAGGGTGGACATCGCCCAGCCCACGGCACTCATGCCTTCACTTCATCTCTTCCCGTATCCTCGCCATCTCCTTTTTCAAGTCAGGGATGTCCTTTGCAAGCACCTCCCATGTCATCTTGAGATCTACCCCGAAGTATTCGTGGATGAGGATGTCCCTCATGCCCGCGATCTTCTTCCACGGGACTTCCGGGTATCTTCCCTTCAACTCTTCAGGGATGTTCTTGACGGCCTCGCCTATAATTTCGATGCGGCGGATTACCGCGTCCTGGAGCTGGGGCGAGGCGAGAAAATCGTCCTCGCTCTTGCCTTCGGTGTAACTCTCGACAAGCCCGATGCACTCAAGGATATGGTCTATGAATATGGCGGGGTCCTTCTTCACAGGATTACCACCTGTTCCTCCAGTATCCTGTCCCTGAGGAGCGGGTGGAGCGAGCCGTAGGTAAGAACGTCGGCCTTCCTTCCAAGAGCGTCCTCTACATCGAGCTTCAGGCCCGAAAGGTCAAGGAGGCTCTTTCTCCCCTCGAATTCGACAAGGAGGTCGATGTCGCTCTCCCCGGTGGCCTCGCCCCTCGCAATGGAGCCGAAGAGGGCGGCTTTCTTCACCCCATTCCTTTCCAATACCCCTGCAAGACGTTCTTTTATCTTCGTAATCTGGTCGCTTTTTCCATCCATGGACTTCACCTCGTACGCTTCCCAATTTCCATAAGTTTAATAGATAGCGTTGAATTTTACAAGAGAATTAGAAGTTCCTCCCCCTCCACTCCAAAAAAAACTTCCGGTCCATTTTTGGACCGGAAGTTAATATAATGGTCGGGGCGAGAGGATTCGAACCTCCGACCCCCAGTACCCCATACTGGTGCGCTACCAGGCTGCGCCACGCCCCGACTTGGAAAAACCGCAAAAACGAAAAAACCGGAAAAACGGAAAAATGGAAAAATGGAAAAAAACTACTTACCGAGCAACTTCCTTATGGAGCCGAGCTCCTTCTTTATGCCCTTTAACTCGTCCATGTACTTCTTATTGCTGAACGGGAGGCCGAGCTGGCTGGCCTTGCCCCCCTTGCCCCCATCCCCTTCCTTCTTCAGCTCCTTCATCCGCTTCTTCGCGCCCTCCAGAGTCAGCCTGTCTTTGTAGAGAAGTTCTTTTATCCTCAGTATGAGATCTACGTCCTTCCTCGTGTAGACCCTCTGCTTGCCGTTGGACTTCCGGGGGCTTATTATCTTGAACTCGCTCTCCCAGTACCTCAAGACGTAGGGCTTTACCCTGGTTATAGTGGAAACCTCGCCTATCTTGAAGTAGAGCTTTTCCGGTATGGTTACCATCATCGGAGTCGGGGCTCTTCTACTCGGAGTTCACGGTATCCTTCAAAATCTGGCTGGCCTTGAAGGTCAGCACCTTCCTCTCTCCGATAGTGATCTCTTCGCCTGTTTGAGGATTGCGGCCGCGTCTCGACTTCTTGTGCCTCACGGAGAAGTTGCCGAAACCGGATATCTTAACGTTCTCGCTCTTCTCCAGGGAATCCTTCATACTGTCGAAGATGAGGTCCACGACCTCGGCTACGTCCTTCTTGGAGTAGCCCACCTTGTCAAATATTATCGATACAAGGTCCGCCTTTGTCATACCCTCCTCCTGAACGGTTATACGCGGATATCCGCATTGAACTTGCCGGCTATCTCGCCGGTTACCTTAGCGTGTATCTCCTCTACCTCGGAGTACTTAAGCGTCCTCTCGGGCGACCGGTAGATGACCCTCATGGCCATGCTTTTGCTGCCCTCGGGGACGGCACCTCCATAGTATACGTCAAAAAGCTTTATATTTTCAATAACTTTTATGCCGAGCCCTCGGATGGCCCTGACTATCTCTCCGTAAGCCGTCCCGTCGTCTACGATAAAGGATATGTCCCGGGACGATTCCGGGTAGCGGGGGAGCGGCTTGAACCTGCCGTACCCGCCGAAGGCGGCCAGCAGCGGGGCGGCCTCGAACTCGAAAGCAAAGGCCGGTCCCTTGAGGTCGAAGCGCTTCTGCGTGTCCGGGTGGAGCTGGCCGAAGAGCCCGGCGTCCTTGCCCCGGACCTTGAGGATCGCGCTCCTCAATGGGTGAAATAGCTGAGAATACGGGGAAAAGAGGGCTTTTTCGTTTTCGGCTTCGGCCCCGGACGGGGCCCTGACCCTGTCCTTGAGCCTGATATTGATGCCGAGTCCGTCGGTGAGTCTCTCCACCACCCCCTTAACGTCGTAAAAATCAAGGGGCTCGCTCGGGACGTTCCACCCCTCCCCCAGCCTGAGCCCGCTCATGAGTCCGGCGACCCTCCACCTCTCCTCCGGAAGGTCTTTTCCTTTATTTCCGCCCTCCGCGCTGCGGGGCAGGTAGACGGGCGCGAATTCGAATATCCGGGCTTCTTCGTTTTTCCTCGACAAATTGAGTTTCAGGGTTTCGAGAAGTGACGGCAGGAGCGCGTCCCTCATAACGGACTGCTCCTCGCTAAGGGGGTTCAGTATGGTAACCCCGCTCCTTTTCCCTTCACCCCCCGCCTCGAAGGTCGATGGAGAGACGAAGCTATAGTTAAGGGTCTCGAAGAAGCCTGCGTTAACGAGTATCTCTTTTACCTTCCTCCTGAAGCGGAAGAGCTTTGCCGGGGAACTCCCCGTAAGCCGGGTCGTGGGCATGGTCACCGGCACCTTATCGTACCCCCTGACCCTCGCCACCTCTTCGGTTATGTCCACGTCGCGCTCGAGGTCCACCCTGTAAGACGGCGGCACGGCGATGAGGGAGTCCTTCTTCCTCGACGCCTTCACGTCCATGCCGAGTCTCGTCAATATGTCCTTGACCTCTTTGGGCTTAAGCTCGGTGCCGAGAAGCGCCTCGGTCCCCGCTATACGGAACTCTATGTCCCGAGGCTTGAACTTTACGGGGTAGGCGTCCACCGCCCCCCTGGATACCTTGCCGCCCGCAAGCTCGGCTATCATCGAGGCCGCCCTGTCGAGCGCCGTCGGGACGCCGTCTATATCCACGCCCCTGCCGAACCTGTAGGATGAGTCCGTTGCGAGCCCGAGCTTCCTCGACGTCCTCCTCACCGATACCGGGTCGAACCACGCGCTCTCGATAAGCACCTTCTCCGTCGTGTCGCTCACCTCCGACCCGCCCCCCCCCATGATACCCGCAATGGCTACCGGTTTTTCCTTCCCCTTTTCCCCCTTGCCGTCGCATATGAGGAGCATCCCCTCTTCGAGCTTTCTCGTCACCCCGTCCAGCGTCTCCATTTTTTCTCCACTGCGGGCGGCCCTTACGGTTATCCTGTGGTCCCTGACTTTTTCCAGGTCAAAGGCGTGGAGCGGCTGGCCCATCTCCAGGAGCACGTAGTTCGTGACGTCGACCACGTTATTTATGGGTCTTATGCCGTGCGCTTCGAGCCTCTTCGCCACGGCCGGTGGGGAGGGCCCTATCTTAACGCCCTCAACGACCCTCGCCGCGTATCTACGGCAAAGCTCCGGAGCGTCGATAGTTACGGATACTTTTTCCTTCGTATACCAGACGCCCTCGGGGACGCTGAACTCCACGTCCGTGAACTTATCTCCGGTAATGGCGCCGACCTCTCTTGCGAGCCCCCTTACGCTCAGGAGGTCCGCCCTGTTCGGGGTAATGGCTATATCGAGCATGGTGTCCCCCCCTTCGCCTTCACCCGTAAGCTCGGAGAACTCGCTCCCGAGCGGGGCGTCCGCGGGGAGTATCATTATCCCGTCGGAGGTGTCCCGTATGCCGAGCTCGACTTCGGAGCAGAGCATGCCCTCGGAGACCACGCCGCGTATCTTGGACTTTTTTATCTTCACGCCTCCGGGGAGTTTTGTCCCCGGCACGGCGAGCGCCACCCTGTCGCCCTCCTTCATGTTGCTCGCGCCGCAGACGACGGAGCGTTCCCCCCCCTCACCGGTATTTACCTGGCAGAGTTTCAGCCTGTCGGCGTTAGGGTGCGGTCCCACCGTGAGTATTTCGGCCACCACGATACCCTTTACCGGGGGCGTCCCCTCCCGGGCGGCCTCGACCTCCACCCCGGCCATGGTGAGCCTCGTGGAAAGCTCGGCCGGCGTGAGTGAAGTGGCGACGTATTCCTTTAGCCAGTTATAGCTGAAAAGCATCTTGGCAGCGCTCCGGGTGTTGGAAGGTTAAAACTGTTTGAGAAATCTCAAATCGTTTTCGAAGAAGAGCCTTATATCGTCTATGCCCGTAAGGAGCATGGCTATGCGCTCGATACCCAGGCCGAAGGCGAAACCCGTGTATTTTTCCGCGTCGTAGTCGACGGCCTTGAAGACCTCCGGGTGTATCATGCCGCAGCCGAGTATCTCCAGCCATCCGGTGTCCTTGCACACCCGGCATCCTCCCCCCCCTTCTCCCCCTCCCCCCTTGCCGCCGCATATGACGCACTGGATGTCGACCTCGGCGCTGGGTTCGGTGAAGGGGAAGAAACTCGGGCGGAACCTTACGGTCGTGGACTCTCCGAAGAGTGTGTGCAGGAAGTGCGTGAGCACCCCCTTCAGGTCTCCGAAGGTTATTCCCTCGTCGACCATAAAGCCCTCTATCTGGTGGAACATAGGTGTGTGGGTTACGTCCGAGTCCCTCCTGTAGACCGTGCCCGGAGCTATGACCATCAAGGGGGGCTTCCTCCGCTCCATGACCCTTATCTGCACCGGGGAGGTATGGGTGCGGAGGCACGCGTCGCCGCCCGTGTAGAAGGTGTCCTGCATCTCTCTGGCCGGGTGGTCTTTGGGGATGTTCAGGGCCTCGAAGTTATAGTAGTCGGTCTCCACCTCCGGCCCCTCGGCCACCTCGAAGCCGAGCGAGATGAATATGTCCTCTATCTCGTCCGTTATCCTCGTTACGGGGTGGGGTTTTCCGATTACGGCGGTCGGGGCGGGTCTGCCGGGGAGTGTGACGTCGATCTTCTCGGTGAGGAGTTTTTCGCCTTGGCGGGCCTTACTCAGACCCTCCAGGAGTTTTCTGACCTCTCCGTCGATCCTCTCTTTCGCCTCGTTAGCGGCCCTGCCGGCTTCGCGTCTTTCTCCTTCCGGAAGGCCCGCTATATCTTTCATGAGCGAGGCCAGGGGCCCCTTTCTCCCGAGGTACCTGGTCTTTACGGCCAATACCTCTTCGCTCCCGGCGGACCCTCTAAGAGCGGCAAGCTCCTCAAGGGCCTCACTTTCGAGGCTCAAGAGTTTGTCCCTCATAGAGAGAGTGTTGACTTTGCGACGGAGGTAATCTTTGTGAAGGCGGCCGGGTCCTTTACGGCCATCTCGGCCAGGGCCTTCCTGTCTATGGCGACGTTGGCCTTTGTAAGGCCGTCGATGAGGCGGCCGTAGGTGATGCCGTTGGTCCTTGCACCGGCGTTAATGCGGGCTATCCAGAGCCTGCGCATCTCGCGCTTCTTGGCCCGCCTGTCCCTGTAGGCGTACTGGAGCCCCTTATCGACGGCTTCCATGGCGCTGCGCAGAAGGTTTCCCCTGCCGCCCCTGTAGCCCTTTGCCGCCTTGAATATCTTCTTCTTTCTGTTCTTGGCGCTTACGCCCCTCTTAACCCTCGGCATAACCCTTACTGCTCCTTTCAGATTTTGCTGTTGTCATAGCGCTATATCCGTTTTGTTCCGGCGCTCCGTATACGTTGTGTGTTGAAACGGTAGTTCCCCCCCCTCTACGCTCAGGCGTAGGGCAGGAGTCTCTTGATCGCGTCGGAGTCGGCCTTGGATACCGTAGTGCCCTTCCTGAGTCCGCGCTTTCTTCCGGTGGGCTTGCTCGTCAGGATGTGCCTGAGCCCCGCCTTGCCCCTCTTTATCTTCCCCGAGGCGGTTTTTTTAAACCTCTTGGCCGCCCCCCTGTTGGTTTTCATCTTAGGCATCTTTTCTCTCCCTTAAAGTTTGTTTCTGCTGAAGGGGGGAAATGAGCATCGTCATGTTGCGCCCCTCCCGCTTCGGGTATTGTTCTACCGTCCCCAGGTCCTTGACCTCCTCGGAAACCCTCTGGAGCTTATTCCTGCCAAGCTCGGGGTGAGTTACCTCGCGGCCCCTGAACATCAGGCTGACCTTCACCCTGTCGCCGCCGGAGAGGAACTTCCTTATGTTGCGCAGCTTGACCTGGAAGTCGTGTTCCTCGGTCTTGACCCGGAACTTGACCTCCTTTACGTGTATGACGGTCTGCTTCTTCTTCGACTCATGGGCCTTCTTGCTCATCTGGTACTTGTACTTGCCGTAGTCCATGGTGCGGCATACGGGCGGTTTGGCGTTGGGTGCGATCTCAACGAGGTCGAGACCAACCTTCTCCGCCTCTTCCATAGCCTGCCGCACGTCCATAACGCCTATCTGCTCGCCATCGGCACCGACCAGACGTACCTGAGGGGCCCTGATCATCCTGTTTATTCTGGTAGTGTCCCTCTGCTCTCTTCTACTGTCTCTTCTTATGAAAATTCACCTCCCGCCGGTATGTTCTCTGCGTTAAGCCGTTTAATGAAGCGCTCTACGGTCTCCGGCTCCATTGCTCCCTCTTCCCTCGAACGCGGGGCGACAAGCCCCTCTTCCATCTCTTTATCCCCGACGACGAGCATGTAGGGGATCTTCTTAAGTCTGGCCTCCCTTATTTTGAAGCCCAGCTTTTCGTTTCTTATGTCAAGCGCGGCCCTGAAGCCGGCCCTTTTCAGATCTTTAAGTACGCCTGCGGCGTACTCGTCGTTCCTCTCGGTCACCGTAAGTATCACGGCCTGCACCGGGGCCAGCCATACGGGAAAGGCCCCGCCGTAGTGCTCGACGAGGCAGCCGAAGAACCTCTCGAGCGAGCCCATAAGCGCCCGGTGTATCATTATGGGCCGGGCGTCGATACCCTTCTCGTTCCTGTAGGCCAGCTCGAACCTCTCGGGCAGGTTGAAGTCGACCTGTATGGTAGAGCACTGCCAGGCCCTCCCGAGCGAGTCTTTTATCTTTATGTCTATCTTCGGGCCATAGAAGACCCCCTCACCCGGGTCCACGGCGTAGTCGAGCCCCGTGGAGACGAGCGCGCCTTTAAGGGCCGCCTCCGCCCTCTCCCAGTTCTCAAGCGACCCCACGTACTTCTCGGGCTTGGTGGAGAGGAATATATCGTATTCATTAAACCCGAAACTCCGCAGGATGTAAAGCGTAAATTTCAGGACCTCCTTTATTTCGCCCTCGAGCTGGTCCGGGGTCATGTATATGTGGGCGTCGTCCTGGGTAAAGCCCCTGACCCTCAAAAGCCCGTGCAGCACGCCGGACCTCTCGAACCTGTAGACGGTCCCGAGCTCGGCGTAGCGTATGGGGAGGTCTCGGTAGCTCCTCAAGTGCCCCTTGTATATCTGGATGTGGAAGGGGCAGTTCATGGGCCTTACTATGTATTCCTGGCCTTCCACGTCCATCGGGCTATACAGGTTGTCCCGATAGAAGTCCCAGTGGCCGCTCTTTTTCCAGAGGTCGAGCTTGGCGACGTGCGGGGTGTATATGAGGGAGTAGTCGTTTTTTGCGTGTTCTTTTTTCCAGAAATCCTCCACGATGGTGCGTACGGTCGCCCCGTTGGGGTGCCAGAGGACGAGCCCGGCCCCTATGTCCTCGGATGTGCTGAAGAGGTCGAGCTCTTTACCGAGTTTCCTGTGGTCGCGCTTCCTGGCCTCCTCGATCTTCTTCAGGTGCTCGGAAAGCTCCTTCTTCGAGGGGAACGCGGTGCCGTATATCCTCTGGAGCATCTTATTCTTCTCATCTCCCCGCCAGTAGGCCCCGGCGATAGAGGTAAGCTGGAACGCTTTTATGAAACCCGTCGTTGGGACGTGCGGCCCGCGGCAGAGGTCCGCGAACTCCGATTGCCTGTAGACCGTAAGACGTTCTTCCTCATCTATCTCCCCTATAAGCTCCTCCTTGTACTCGTCCCCTTTGAAGAGTTTTGCGGCCTCGTCCCTGCCGAGCTCCTCCACGCTGAAAGGGGAGTTCTCCCGGACTATTTCGGACATCCTCTTCTCGATCTTCTCCAGGTCCTCGGGGGTGAAGTGGTGATCGAGGTCGAAGTCGTAATAAAAACCGTCTTCGGTGGCCGGGCCTATGGCGAGCTTTACGTCCTTGAAGATAGAGGTAACGGCCTCAGCCATGACATGGGCCGTGGAGTGGCGGTATACCTGGAGCCCCTCCTTCGAGTCCAGGGTGACGGGCTCTACGGCGAGAGGTTTCCCCTCTCCCCCCCCCGGGGCGCCAAGCTTCGTCTGGAGGTCGACTATCCTGCCGTCTACCTTGCCGGCGACGGCTTTTCTTGCCGACTTCCGGTCGATGGCGGCAAGGACCTCGATGACGGTCGCACCGTCCGGGTGGCTCGATTCCTTGCCCTCTGAAGATATTACCTTTAGCATGTTTTCCGTCTTTCTTTCTTTTCCAGTTTTTCTCTTTCTTCCAGTTTACGTCCCCGTTCCCCTGAAAATCAAGAAAAGGCACCACCCCATCCTTCCCTTTCGGCGGTCCTTCCTGCAGAGGGGTTTTGGGCGGGGGATACCTTTATGCAAAGGTGGTAGGCACGGGCGGTTTCGAACCGCCGACTTCTACCGTGTCAAGGTAGCGCTCTCCCACTGAGCTACGCGCCTGTAGTAATCTTATTGCTGTAATATCTTGATTTTATTAGCTTTTCTGTTGCCGTTCTTTTCTCCGTTGCACCTCGGGTGCTGAAAAGACTGGGTCAAAGTTTATCATAATGGATAGGGGTGTCAAGGGAATTCTTGAGGGATATCAAGGGGATATAGCTGTCCGCCCTGTTACGGGGACAGGAGTGCCATTAGGAAAAGTGGACGCTTGACGGGCCTGCCGTAGAGGACTTGTAACCCTCCCCCTCCGCCGGACTCAGGAGCCAAGGAACTCTCTTATGGCGTCCATGAGTTGAACCGGATTGATGGGCTTTGTGATGTAGGAGTTGGCCCCCAGTTCGAGCCCCTTGTCCCTCTCCGCCTCCCCGCCCTCGGTGGTTATTACGATAATGGGGACGGCCTTGTTGGCGTTGGCGTCGTCTCCTCTCAATACGCTTATGAACTTCAGGCCGTCCATAAGCGGCATGTTTATGTCGGTGAGTATGAGATCGAACTTGCCGTCGGAGGTTTTTTTAAGCGCGTCTACCCCGTCGCCCGCCTCGGTTATTTCCGCACCCTTGACCCTTTTGAGGTTGAACTTAAGAAGCTGCCTCATGGTGGGAGAGTCTTCAACTATCAAGATCTTGCTGGCCATAGGCGTCCCTACCTCTCGTTTTTATTTTGTAAGCAGGTCTATAAATCCCTGTATGGTGGAGAGCTTCCTCTCCGACTCGCTGTAGAGCTTGGAGCTGAATATGGCCGTGGCCGTGTGGCCGGCGAGCATTGAGAAAAGCTCGTAGTCCAGGGTGCTGAAGCTGTCCTTCTGCTGCAGGAGCTTGTATATCACTATGGCCCCGATCACCCTTTCGTTTATCTTCATGGGTATGCAGACCATGGGGTCGAGCGTGTCCACGGCCCCCCCCTTGTTTATCTCGGCCCTGTAGTAGTCCTCGGCCGTCTTGACGGCCGTCCCTATGGGCCCCTCCCCGGTCTTTACCGGAGGTATGTTCTCCCGCTCTATACCCTCCGCAGCGACGGCCTTAAGCTCGTGTGTCTTCTCGTCGAGCATGAGGAGCGCGAACTGCTCCGCGCCCACGAGGTTTATTATTATCTCCATTATGATCCTCAGCACCTCGTTCAGTTCGAGGGTGGAGTGGAGTTGGTAGCTGGAGATGTAGAGGTTCGCCAGCATATTGTTCTCGTGCTCTATCTCGACGTACTTGTTGGCGAAGTCCAGGTTCTCCTCCTCCACCGCCTTGAACTTCTCGGACATGCTAAGCTTTTCCTTCTCAAGCGCATTGAGCTTGGTGCGGAGCAGTTCAAGCTCGGCCTTGGAGCCCTCCTCGCCCGAGGACCTCTTGAAGGATTCGTTCTCCTCTTCGACCTGTGCTATTTTGAACCGGAGTTTCTCGTTCTCCTTCAGGATGTCGTGGGTGAACTCCGCGCCCTTCCTGACCACGTTGAGTATCTCCTCGCCCCTTTTTTCCTTTTCCTGGTCTATTCCTTTTGTATCGTCCATTGTGCACTCTCCTGAGCGGCCCTGGCCGCAACTATTTTATTGATGAACTCTTCACGTGGGCATAAAACACCTGAATATTATCACTACTGGACGCCAACCGCAACGTGTTTATCGGGGGCGGCCCCTAAAGTCCGGTATTAATCTCCTCCCTCTTCCTGGAGAGGAACTCGTCGAGCGCCTCCTTAAGGTAGCTCTCCACCGGGACGGAGCCGGGCGTCCTCTCTTTCATGTACCGTATGCCGTCCTTTATGTCGTCCCTGAGGACTTTGTAGATATTGTCGTTGGCCACGCCGAAGTCCACCTCTTCGCTGTTATAGAGGATGATGTCGGAGACCACTATACGGGCGAGCTTCTTCGCCTTTTCTTTGACGTCTCCGTCTTCCTGCGCTATCGCCTCCTCGCTGGCCTTGAGCTTGGCTATGTCCTCATCGCTCGCCCGGGGGGGCGCTACCACGCGGGTGGACACCGCCGCCGGGGCCTTCTCCGGCTCCTTCGGCCCTGTCGCCTCCGGCCCCGAAGTGACCAGCAGGGCGTGTATCTTGGGGACGAGGTCGTCGTGTATATGGTGCTTTTCTATGTAGTCGTCGGCCCCGTAGAGAGAGTTAGGGTTCCTCTTGTAGCGCATCTTATCGAAGATCGAGGCCATGAGTATGATCTTGGTGTCCTTGAGTTCGGGCTTTTTCCTTATGAACTCGCATACGACAAAGCCGTAGATTTTCGGGATCGCCACGTCGAGAACGATCACGTGGGGCTGGTGGTTCTCCGCGGCGTTAAGCGCCTCGACACCGTCGTATGCCTTCAAGACGGTCATATTTTCGCCCTTGAGGACGTTCTCCATCATTTCGCATACCTCGGGGTCGCCGTTAGCGATGAGCACGCGGTAGCCGGCGGACGGTGGCTTCCCCGCGGCCCCGGCGGCCTGCATCTCCACTTTGAAGACGGTGCGGCACTTGGCGCACCTGAGCTTGATCCCATCCGAAGGGAGCTTGGAATCGTCGATATTGAAGCTGGTTTTGCATTCCGGACATTCTACAACCACTAAGTTAACCCCCTTGGTGTTTTATCCTAAAGGTGTTTTTTTATCTTCAAGCCCGAGGACCTCAGCTTGCCGCCAACCTGCCGTCTCCCCCGGAATCCCTTTTCATGAGTATCCTCTCAAGGGACTGGCTGGTCTGGCCGAGGAATATGTCGAGCGCGGAGAGGTCGTCCAGCCTGCTCTGCTCGGGCAGGTTGTCTCCGTAGATTATTACCGCCACCTTGCCCTGGACCAGCACCGGGGCGGCGAAGGCCTCAAGCGGCCTTTGTCCCCCCAACTGCTCCACTATGTATTCGTTCCCCGGAGTACCCTCAAGCGCCTTAACGACTATGGCCTTGCTGTCTATGGCGTCCCTGAGTATGGAGCTCTCGGCCAGGGAGAGCTTCATCTTCCGTACCCGCTTGTCCGCTGAATCGCCCTCTATATCCACCCCGGACTGCCCGAGGCCCACGATGTTCCCCTTCTTTACCGCGAAGACCACCGAGCGGCTCATTATCTCGCCGCTGAACCGGAGTATAAGGAGCACGACTTCGTTCAGCGAAAAGGCGTTGGCCAGCTCCTCGAGCATCCCCTTAAGTACCCTGAGCCCCTTGCTCTCCGCTACCTTTTCTACGGCTCCTTCCGGCTCGGCTGAGAACTCCTCGAACCCTATCTCCTCAATCAGGCTCTTTATAAAGGATTTTGCCTCACCGACCCCCTCGGGCTTTTCGGCTGTGGTTTCCGGCGGGAAGGTTTTTTCCTTTTCCACTTCCGATTCCGCCGAGGCAGCCTCCCCCCCTGCATGGGCTTCGGCCGTGGTTTTCTGCTGGAAGAAGGGGTCTTCCGTGCCCTCTTCCGCCAGCGCCTCCCCTCCCAGCGGGGCTTCGGTCGGGGCCTCCGGCTGGAAGAAGGCGTTTTCCACTTCCGATTCCGCTTCCGCTTCGGTCGGGGCCTCCCTTCCCTCAGGGACAGATACGGCCGCTTCCCCGGCCCCTTCCCTCCCCGCTTCGTCGGCGAGCCTGGCCCCCTCCATGGCGATGAACTGCGGGTTAATCCCGTGCTGAAGGGTGTACTGGAGGGTATCCGTTTTTATAGTCTCCGGGGTATCACTCTCCCCTCCGAGCTCGAAGATAAAGTTCCCGTCCGGCCAGAGAAAGAGGGAATAGACCACCTTCTCGATCTGCTTGGTGGCGATGGCATCGAGCCTATCGACAGGCACGTTGAACCCGCCCTCAAGTACAGCCCCGAGGGTTTCCCCGTACCCGTCCCCGGCCTGCTTTTCCCTCGCCTGATCGAACTGCTCCCGGGTGATGGTCCCCTCTTTAAGCAGCAGTTCGCCGACCCCCTCCTTTATGGAGGTGGAGACCGCCTTTACCACCTTGCCTTCCTTAAAGGTTACAACGGCTTCTTTCTCGCCGCGGCGCAGGCACAGCACGCCGGACTTGTTGCTGAACCCGAGGATCTGCATTATCTCTCCCAGCCCCAGGTCTTCTATGTTTCCGGCTAACTGCATATCCCCGCGCTAGAACTCCTTCGATAATATAGTACTGCGTGTGCGGCTGCCGACGGTCATACGGTCGTCCTCAGGGCGACGTTAACGACCATGTCCCCGTATGGGGTGCCGACCGGCACTACGAGCGTCTCTATGCCTACGGACCAGAACTTCATGTCCTTACCCGAATACATGGTGGGCGGGGTAATATAGAAGTTAAAACCCTTCTCGTTAAGGAGCGTTACGCTTCTGCCCACAATAATATTCATAAGCTCCGCTATACTGTCAAGGACAATCGGCTCCATGGCGTCGAATTTCCGGTCGTTCATGAGGCCGGCTATCTTTAGCGCCATCTCCTCGGAGAGGTCGAAGAGGATCTGCCCCTCTACCCCGCCGGTAAGGCCGAAGCTCACCGCGATGCCCTGCTTGGGGCTCAGGCCGCTAAAGAGCGTCAGCTTGCCCTTCTCAACGGGTACATCAAGGGTCTCCTTCAGTACGGAGCAGGCGCCCTCGACGAACGGGTCTATATATTCAAGTCTCACTCTCTTCCCCTCCCCCCTCGAGCACGAACTTAATGATCAAGGCGGCGCTCTCCGACTTAAGAGGTTTCGGTATATAGTGTTTGGCCCCGAGCGAGATGGCTTTCTTGACCAGGTCTTCGTAGCCGAGAGAACTAACCATCACCACGTTCGCGTCCGGGTCGCGGTCCTTTATTATCTTCAACGCCTCGAGGCCTTCCATCTCCGGCATGGACACGTCCATCAAAACGAGGTCGGGTTTGAGCTCGAAGTACTTCTCGATAGCCTCCTTTCCGTTGGCCGCCTCGCCGGCCACCGTACCGCCGATCGACTCGACCACCTTGGAGATGTTCTTCCTGGCGAAGAGCGAGTCGTCTACGATGAGGAACCTGTAGGAAGCGGCTGCGGTCGCGTCGGTATCATTTTGCTGCGACATATTCTTTTTCTCCTTTCCGGGGCACTGCGGCCATTATTGCACCTGCCATCTTCTCGAGAGGTACGACCCTGCGGGCGTGCCCCTTTTCTATGGCTACCTTCGGCATGCCGAAGACTATGGAACTCTGCTCGTCCTGGGCGATTGTTATCCCGCCGGCCCTCTGTATATTCCCGAGGCATTCCGCCCCGTCCTGCCCCATGCCGGTCATTATCACGCCCACCGTGGAGTGCCCGTATTGCCCGCAGGCCGACTCGAAGAGCACGTCCGCCGACGGCCTGTGCCCGTTGACCGGCGCGCTCGTGCTCAGGACGGCGATCGTCCCGATCCGCATCCTTTTTATCTTCAGGTGCTTCCCGCCCGGGGCGATGAGCGCCCTTCCGGGGAGGACCATGTCCCCTTCGTTCGCCTCCTTGACCTCTATCTTGCATATCTTGTTCAGGCGCGAGGCGAAGACCTCGGTGAAGCCGGCCGGCATGTGCTGGACTATAAGCAGCGCCGCGGGGAAGTCCGCCGGTATATGGGGCAGCATGTAGGCGAGCGCGTTGGGACCCCCGGTGGATATGCCTATCGCTACGACCGTTTCCGTCCGTCGGCGGCGCCCTCCCTTTACAACCTTCAGCGCCGGCGGGACCTCCGGCGGCGGAGGAAGATAAAGCTTGGAGGTGGAACTCCGGCTTACGGCCCTGACCTTGGTGATGAGCTCCTCGGCTATCTCCTGGATATGGACCGATATGGCGTCCTGGGGCTTGGCCACGACGTCCATGGCCCCGAGCTCGAAGGCCTGCATGGTAATCCTCGCCCCCTTGGTGGTAAGAGAGCTTACCACAACGACCGGTGTCTTGAAACGGGCCATTATGTGCTTCAGGGTGGTAAGGCCGTCCATGCCGGGCATTTCCATGTCGAGGGTAATGACGTCGGGCCTGAACTTCTCCACCTTTTTCAAAGCGAATATGCCGTCAACCGCCGTGCCCACCACCTCTATCCCGGGGTCCTTCTTCAGGATAAGCGGGATCATCTTCCGCATAAGCGCGGAATCGTCGACCACGAGCACCCGTATCTTTTTTGAACTGTTTTCCATTACCGTATCATTATCAAAGTGCTCAGTTTACGAGCTTGCCGTATACCCTCTCCCCGGAGCCCTTCAGCCCCCTCGACACCACGGAGGCGACGTTCAAGATCAAGATGACCTTACCGTCGCCGAGTATGGAGGCCCCGACGACCATATCGGTTTTGATCCAGCTCTCGTCCACGGCCTTTACCACAAGCTCCTCCTCGCCTATGAGCTTGTCCACGACCATGCCTATCTCCCTCTCGCCGTGGCTCAGCACCAGCACGAAGATATTCTCGTCCTTGCCGTACTGCCTCGGGCTTTCCCCGGCGATACCGTCCATGCCGACAAGCGGGAGGACCCTGTCCCTGTAGCGGAGCGTCTTTCTGCCCGCCACGCTGTCCAGGTCCCCGTGGGACACCCTTGCTATCTCCGCTATGGAGCCCACGGGCAGGGCGTAGAGCCTTTCGCCCGACTCGAAGATTATCGCCTTTATGATGGCCAGCGTAAGAGGGAACCTCAGGGTAAAGACACTCCCCTCGCCCGGATCCGACCTGACGCCTATGGTCCCCCTCATCTCCTCCACGACGTTCTTGACGATGTCCATGCCTATCCCCCTGCCCGAGACGTCGCTCACCGTGCTTGCCGTCGAGAAGCCCGCGATGAATATCAGCCCCAGGGCCTCCCGCCTGTCCATCCTCCTGGCATCGTCTTTGGTGATGACGCCTTTCTCCAGGGCCTTCGCCTTGATCTTTTCGGTATCTATCCCATTTCCGTCGTCCGACACCTCTATGACTATATCGTTGCCCTGGTGGTATGCATCCACCTTTATGGTGCCGGTGCGCTTCTTGCCCGCCTTTTCCCTGTCCGAGGGGGCTTCTATGCCGTGGTCCACGGAGTTGCGTATGAGGTGCAGGAGCGGCTCGCCAACCACGTCCACCAGTGCCTTGTCTATCTCCGTGTGTTCTCCTTTGAGGACGAGGTTTATCTTTTTGTTGTTCGCCCTGCAGAGGTCCCTGACCATCCTCGGGAACTTCTTGAAGACCCTGTCTATGGGCACCATGCGTATGGACATGACGCTCCGCTGCAGGTCCGAGAGGCTCCTCTCTATGAAGGCGGTAGCGGATGTGAAGCTCCCTACGAGGTCGTCCTTCGGGTAGCGGGCCTCGAAGTCGGAGACGAGCTGCCCCACCATGGAGCGCCCCATAACGAGTTCGCCTACGAGGTCCATTATCTGGTCTATCTTATCCGACATAACCCTTATACTCTGGAGGGCCTCCATCGGTCCCCCCGCCCCCCCCTCCGGCCCCATCCCGGCGGGGCCGGCCTCCGCCATGGCCTCCTCGGCACTCTCGCTCAGCTTGTCCATCTTGTAGCCCTCGACGGCCACATCCCCTATAACGCCCGGTATGAGATAGAGGCCTCTCAGGTCGCCGGACTCCTCATAGCTCGCGATGATGGCGGTAAGGGAATCGGACGACTCCACCTCAGGGCTGTCGATGGGCGGCTCCATCCGTATGACGTCGCCGCCGGTGGGAAGGTGTTGGGAGAGGATAAGGGCCCCGGCCGACTTCATGAGGCATTCCTTCGCGAAGGTGAACTTTACGCGGTAGAGTGTCTTCCCCTCGGCGATGGCGTTTGCGGCCAGCTCCTCTTCATACTCCGTTAGTTCTTCGGAGGCGGCGGGCGCCCCTCCGGCCTCTATGGCGAACTCCGCTATCTTATCCTTGACCGCCTTGGATATGGTGTATTCCTTGCCTTTCCGGTGGGCCTTTATGGCGGCCGTTATTTCGTCCACCACCTTTAAAATGAGGTCCGGGAGGTCGCTCGTTATTTCGGCACTGCTCTCCTCGAACTCGCCCATGAGGTCTTCCATCTTGTGCACCACGCCCGCGACGTCCGTAAGCCCGATTGTCGCGGAGTCCCCCTTGAGGGTATGGAAAAAGCGCTTGATGTTCTTGATCGCAGCCGTCCTGTCCTTGCCCGACTCGAGTGCGAGCACCTCCCCGGTCAGGTTCTCTATCATCTCGAGGGCCTGCTCGTAGAAGGTCTCCCGGAGGAGCGCCATCTCTTCTTCACTGAGCATCATGAAGTCATTGTCCGCCATATCACCTACCCCCTCAGGGCTTTCTCTATGTCGGTCATGAGTTGCTTGACGGAGAAGGGTTTGGTCAGGCACTTCTCCGCCCCCACCTCCACGGCCCTCGCCACGTCGTTACTCCCGGCTACACCGGAGAAAACCACGACGGGCTTGTCGGGGTTCATCCTCTTCAGTATCCTGGTGGTGCTTATGCCGTCGAGGTTGGGCATCATTATATCCAGGAGCGCGATGTCGTATCCGTCGATGGCCTTGATGACCGCCTCCACGCCGTCGGCGGCGGCCACGACCTCGTAGTCCTCGGTCTCCAACTCTTCCTTTACGAGATCGAGGAAGTTCTTTTCGTCGTCCGCGAGAAGGACTCTTTTCTTCACCGTAACTCCCTTTTGGGCCTCAATCGTCCATCACCCATTTTATCTGTGACAGCATCCATGACGTGGAAAAAGGTTTTTGCGCGAATATCACCGCCCCGGCGTTGACCGGCTCGGAGATCTCTTCGGGTGCGATCTTACCCGAAAAGCTTATTATGGGCATCTTCGCATCCATCTTCTTCAGTATCCTCGTTGCGTTTATGCCGTTAAGGGTCGGCATGATAACGTCGATAAGGGCCATGTCGTACTTTTCGTCCACCGCCCGGAGCACCCCCTCGACCCCGTCGCCCACCACGTCCACGTGATAGCCGTCCCCTTCCAGTTCGGCCTTCAAGACCTTCGCGAAGTTAGCGTCGTCCTCGATGAGAAGTATCTTCTTCATGCTGTCTGTCTCCATGCCGTCTGAACGGCCGGGTTACCCGTTCTTTTTATAGGCGGTCCCCTTGTTCTTATGTATGAACGTGAAGTTGTCGTTGACCCCCTGGAGGCTTTCCGTGTGCCCGAGGAAGAGATATCCCTCCGGCACAAGGGCCCTGTCGAACCTGTCGATGACCCCCTTCTGGGTCTCCTCGTCGAAGTATATCAGCACGTTCCTGCAGAAGATGACGTCGAAGTTCCCGGAGCCGCTTTCGTGCATCAGGTTGTGGAAGTCGAAGACGATGAGTTGCTTAAGCACGTCTTTTGCCTGGTACATCCCCCCCTCCACCTCGCGGAAGTATCTACTTCGGAGCGTATCGTCCACCCCGTCCATCTTCTCGGGGCGGTAGATCCCCTCCTGGGCGGACTGCAGCGCGGTGAGGCTCAGGTCCGAGGCGAGTATGGTTATCTTCCATTTGCTCATGTCCGGGATGGTCTCCCGGAGTATCATGGCCAGGGTGTACGGCTCCTGGCCCGTGGAGCATCCCGCGCTCCATATCTTGAGCGAGAGGTCCCCCTTCTTCCTCTTATTGGAGACAATCTCCGGGACCACCATCTCGGTGAAGATGTCCATCTGGGGCTTGTTGCGGAAGAAGGAGGTCTCGTTTATTGTGACGGAGTCCATGAAGGTGAGGACCTCCTGCTTCCCGTCATCCGGGTCGGTAAGGAGCCTGTAGTAGCGGTAGCAGCTCGCTATCTTGAGCGTCCTCATCCGATTGAAGGTCCTGTTCTCGAGGAAGCTCTTCTTCTCGTCCTTGAGCCAGATGCCGCACTCGTCGTAGATGAGGTTCCTCAATAGCCGGTACTCCTCGTCGCTCATCGTGAGCTTCGGCTGTGGGGTGCCGAACGGCGCCATATTTTCCTGTTCACCTAACATCGTATCTCCGCTTTGATTCGGCTCGGGTTGCCTCGTATGCCGTTCTACATTCAATCAGTAACTGCCCGCGCTGTCAACCCCTGCCGGCGTTGAACCTGGCCAGGACTTCGTTATTCTTTCGCCGCCGGGGGATTGTTGGGGTTCAAAGCCATGTTACCCTGGCACCTCTTCATCGGGTTGGGGTTCGCCCGGATATTCGTCACTGCCGGTGTTGAACCTGGCCACGACTTCGTTCAGCGAGTCGGCCTGCCTGCTCATCTGCTCCGCCGAACTGGCGAGCTCGGCCGCGCTCGAAGCGCCCTGCTGGGTCATCTCCCTGAGCTTCTCCACCCCTTTTACGACCTGTTCGGTACCCGAGGACTGCTCGTCGGCCGAGGAGCTTATCTCCTGGGTTATCTCGTTCAGCTTGTTGACCGACCTGGATATCTGGTCGCACCCTCCGGCCTGCTCGCCCGTTGCCGCGCTTATCTCATGGGAGTACCTGCCCACCTCGACAACCGAGGCCTCTATCTTCTTAAGTGACGCGACGACCTCATCGGAAAGTTTTAGCGCCCCGTCGACGATGCCGACGTTTTTCTCGACGTCCCTGACGGCCTCGCCGGCGTCCTTCTGGATGCCGTATATCAACTCCGAGATCTCCGAGGTGCTCCTGGCCGACCTCTCGGCGAGCTTCCTGACCTCGTCGGCTACGACCGCGAAGCCCATGCCGTGCTCGCCGGCCCTGGCCGCCTCGATGGCCGCGTTAAGCGCCAGCAGGTTCGTCTGCTCGGCTATGTCGTCTATCACCTCGATTATCTTCCCTATGTCCTCGGTCCTGGTCCCGAGCTTCCGTATGGTCTCGGCCGAGGCTCCCATGACGCTCGTTATGTTCCTTACCCCCTCGGTGGAGCGGTCAACGGCCTCCCTTCCGGAAGATACCGCCTCGGCGCTCTGTTTGGCTATCTCGACCATCTTCCGCGCGTTGTCCGCGACCCTCTGTATGGAGGCGATAAGCTCCTCGATGGCCGTCGAGGTCTCTGCCACCGAGCTTGCCTGGCCCTGGATGTTCTTGGCCACGTTCTGGATGTTGGAGCTCATCTCGTGCATGGTGGAGGTTATCTCCTCGACCGCGGTGGCCGAGGCTTCGCTGTTCCTGCTCGACTGCTCGCTGGTGGAGGCTATCTGGCCGGTGGCCGACGCTATCTGATCCGCCCCGCCCCTCACCTGTCCGACTATGTCGCGCAGTCCCACCAGCATTCCATTGAAGGCGTTCCCGAGGACGTCCCTTGCCGAGTTGGGCCGTACGTCCTTCCGGAGGTCGCCCTCGGCTATGGCCTCGGCCACGTGGGCCATGGTCTTCAAGTACGCGACCATGTCGTTGAAGGACCTTCCCATCATACCCAACTCGTCGTTGGATTTTACGTTGACGTTGACGTCCAGGTCGCCGGAGGCTATACTCTGGGCCGCCGCCGCCATCTCTTTTACCGGCACCGAGATGGAGCGGGAGATGAAAAAGCCTAAGATCAAGGCCATACCTATGGCCAACACGGAAACAATTAATATCCTTGTCCTCAGAGACATGACCGCGGCAAATGCCTGGTCGGTGTCCTGCATGACAAGCATAATCCAACCCAACCCCATGTATTCGGAATGCCCGTTCGACGGGGAATACCCCACCAGCATACTCTTACCGTTAATGTTCTCAACAAGATATCCCGAACTTTTATTAAAGGCATTTTCAGCCGACTTCAACCCGGCCAACTCTCTTTGGAGTACGGCGTCTTTGCCGCGCATGAACTCCGGTGCGGCGATGACCTTTCCTTCACTGTTGAGCAGAAGGATATATGCGGACCCGCTCTGCTCCTCCCCTCCCACCTTAACACCGTCCACAATCTCATCGACCTTTTCCCAGTTAAACCGGGAAGTCAACACACCGAGAATCTTGGTATTGTCATAATCGGCCCTGATAGGCGCCGTAACCGACACGGCAAGCTTTCCCGTTAGTGTCGAAAGGCCGACATCCTGGATGTCCATCTCGCCCCGGATGGAATTTTTGAACCACGGAGCATCGCCGAAGTTGTCCTGAGAGAACTCCGGATTGCTGGAAGATACGATATCGCCCCCTTCGTTAACGACGTAGATACCCTGGTAAGAACCGTAATCGTTCTTGAGGCTCTCCAGTTCGGCCGCGATTCTACCGTCGGCATCGTCGATCAGTATGTCCTGCATGGTGCCGAGTGTTGACCATGCCAGGGCATTCTGTTTTCTTTCGTAGATATTTCTGTCTATCTTGTCCAGGGTTTCCAGGGAAAGGCTCACAAAGCCATTGCCGATTTTCTCCTCAAGGGCGTTCTTTGCACTGAAGTAAGCCGTGACGCCGAGGATAGAGACCGGTACGACGGATAGCAAAAGAGTAACAAGGACCAGCTTCGGCCCGATGTTCAGCTTGAGCCACCCCCCCGTTGTAGATGAAGAACTCATAACCCACCTCCTTATCAGGATAAGGTTTTTTATTCTGATACAATAACTACTCTGTTTGTCCGTGCCTCATCCATGAGACCACGGAACCCCCCACCTATTATGGCAGGTGGGGGGTTCCCGGTTATTCGGGAGATACGACAGCCAGGGACCAGTCCTGATAACCGAGGGGCTTGTAGACAATAGAGTAACTCTTGCCCCCCTTCTCAAAGCTCCCTTCCCCCGACTTGCCGTTCTTTATGGAAGAGCGGATATCCTTATCAAGGGGAGGAAAGTAGTCTGATGGGTTTACTTCTTTTTCCGGGTTGCCTTTCAAGTTATAGGTACGCCTGGAGTCCGCCCAGAGAAGGCCGTCTTTGCCAACCGCCAGTATATACTCGTCCTTCCCCTTAAACTCCTTCACCAGCTTTTCCTGGTAAACGGACAGGGGTATCTCGTAATGCAGGATAGCCGCCTTCTTGCCGTCTTTAGTCATAATCGGCGTCGTGTAGGCGATAACCCATCTCTTCGAGTCGGCGGACAGATATGGCGCTGATATGTAAACCTGCCTGGCCTCCTTTGCGACGGACGGGTTAAAGAAGGGGGCCGACGCTTCTTCCGAAGAGAGGTCGGCGTCCGGGGCGATCTTATCGAAAACTATCCTTGTAATCTCCTGGCCGGAAAGGTCTATCAGGCACATCTCGTCTACTTCGAACTTCTTCTGAACGGCGAGGCTTAGATTTTCTATCTCCGCCTTGAGTCTTTTTTTCTCACTCTTGTCGGTAGTTTCGAAGTATTCACTGAACGTCTTGTCCTGGGCGGCAGTCTGCAGATTCCGCGAGGCCCTCTTATGCAGAGCCGAAAATACGGCCGCCTTCTTGTTGAGAGCATCCTTCATCTTTGAAACGTCGGCTCCGGCGGTTGCGGTGGAAACCGAGCCGGCAAAGAAAAGAGTTGCCATGATCATTCTGCCGAGTTTTTTCATTTTCTCCTCCTTATTTTCTACGGTTATTGGAAGAAACCACACTCTCCCTCTATGATAAAAGCCGCCCTCCCGTCGCCTCTCAGAACTCTACGGCCAACTGGGCCGTGCCCGCGTCCCTGTCCCTGCCGTCCTCGAACTCGCCGTGGAGGAATTCGAAGGCGAGGGTTACGTCCTCAAACAGGCTGTAGGATATTGCCACGCCGTACTGCTCCTCGGGGAAGTCGAAGAACTCGTCGTTCTCCTCGTACCTGACGGCTATCTCGAGCCTGTCGTTCACCGCGTATGCCACCTCGAAGTTATATGTTTCCGGCTTGTCGCCGTCGTTGTCCCCGTCCCCGTCGAGGTCGAGGTCCTCGAAGCTCTCGGTGGCGCCGACGTACTCGGCCTCGAACATGAACGGGCCCATCTCAAGCGAGAGGAACGCGGCCATGCCCTCGACGTCGTCCCTGAGCACCGGCGCAAGCCCGATATCGGAGTCCGCTATGTTGGAGATGTAGGAAGCCCCGAAGGTTATCCCCTCCTTCGGCGTGACGACGACGCTCACGACGAAGTCCTCTACCTCGTTGTCGGAGTCGCTAATTTCGTCCGCGTCCCCGTTAAAGGCCCCGGCCGAGATCTCGAACGGTCCTGTGGCGTAGGTGAGGAGCACCGCGCTTTCCCTTGTCTCCCCGAGTTCGAGTGTCTGCGGGTCGGAGATGAAGTGCGAGTTGAACATCCCGAACGGCACGTACATCTTGCCAGCGGTGAGGCTCAGCCCGTAGGGGGAGGCTATAGTGATGTAGCCCTCGTCGAGGTCCACGGGCTCGGTACCGTCCTCCTCCCAGAGGAAGAGTATGTGTCCGCTCACGAACTCGTTTATCTCCACGTCTATGGCGAGCTCCATTGTGGCGAGCACTATGTCCGAGGTGTCGCCCTCGTCGTCTATGTCCTCGAAGAAGGCCTCGACCTCGAGGAGCCCGCCGATGGCTATCTTGTCGCTTATCTGCGTCATGAGGCCGGGCGCTTTTTTCTCCTCAAGGCTGTGGTGGAGCTCGGCCTGCCTGCCCTCGATCTTCTCCATCCTCTGCTCGATGGCCTCTTGCTCCTTGCCGTCGAGCTTCCTCTCAAGCTCCTCTATCCTTTTCTCCAAGCGCTCTATCTTATCCTCGATGCTCTCGGCAAACGAGAGGGTGGGCAGGAGGGCCACTGCCGCGGCCATTGCCACCGCCATAAAGACCGGCAGGGGAACCCCCCTCCTAAAGCTGAATAAAAACCGTAGCGTGTGTTTCATATAGCCCTCCTTTCTTCCTTTCCCTTACCGGGTCCGTAGAGAGGCGGAACGCCTCTTCCCTATCCCTTCTGCTCCGTCCCCTCTTTAAGCGCCTTCTTTCTGGGTTTGCTCTTCTTTGTCTTGCCCGTCTTTTCCTCGAGCGCCTTGCCGGTGGAAGCGGTGAGCTCGGCCTTCTTACGGGCCGCGTCGAGCCTGCCCATCTCGTCCGCGCTCAGGAGCCTCATGATATCCACGAGCACTATGAGCTTGTCGTCGAGCTTGCCGACGGCCGTGACGTACTCGGCGCCCACCGACGAGACAAGCTCAGGGGTGCTCTCTATCTGCTCGTCCGGGAGTTTCAGTATCTCGGAAGCCGAGTCCACTATGAGCCCCACGGTCCTGCTCTCGATATCGAGTATGAGGACCCTGTTGGTCCTGACCCTCTCCATTGTCGGCAGCCCTATGCGTGTCCTCATGTCCACCACCGGCACTATCCTGCCCCGGAGGTTTATGACCCCCTCCAGAAAGTCCGGGGTGTCGGGCACCGCGGTTATATCCGGGACCCGCACTATCTCCTTTACCTTATCGATGGGGACCCCGAAGAACTCCTTATCTACCTTAAACCCTACCAGTTGCAGAATCGTTGACATCTGCGACCTCCTTTCTTGCGCACCTTTGCAGTACATCCCATAGTTTCATTATGTCGTCGGGTTTCTGGAGGAAAAAGTCCGCTCCGCCCGTAAGAACCCTTGCCTTCACGTCCGGACGCGTGTCGCTGGTCATAAGCCCTATATTTATGTCAGGGTCTAACTCCCTTACAAGCGGTATGGCCGAAAGGCCGTCCATCCCCGGTAGATGGAGGTCTACCAGCACGGTGTCGAACTCCTCCTCCATGAGCTTCCTGAGCGCGTCCGCGACGTTGGTGTAGCTTGTCACTTCCGCCCCGTGTTTTCCAGCGATGGTGGTGATGAGATTTATTATATACTGGTCGTCGTCTACTATGAGGAGCTTCATTCTCTTATTCATATTGCAAAACCTGTGCCTTTCAAATTTAGTAAGTCTTTTTAGGTACTTAACTTTTCAAGAAGCTGTTTTTCAGGTAAAGCCAGGGCGTTTTGCCCTTCTTTATCAGGGCAGAGCGCCCTATGTCACGTCTACTTAGCGTGAATATTTATTAGATAAAGATGTAATATGGGGTCCTGCGGTGTCATGTTAAATGTGGCGCCCCGTTATCCGGGGCGCCACATTGTTTATCAGTGTCTGGGCCCATCCACGGGCCCAGCCGAGGGCTTCGCCTCGCCGTTGCCGGTGTTGAACTTCGAGACCGTATCGCTGAGCGTCTCGGACTGCCTGCTCATCTGCTCGGCCGAACTGGCGAGCTGAGAAGAGCTGGCCACGTTCTCCTGGGTCATCTCGCGGAGCTTCTCCATCCCCTTGACGACCTCTTCCGTGCCCGAGGCCTGCTCGTCGGCCGAGGAGCTTATCTCCTGGGTTATCTCGTTAAGCTTGTTTATCGCCTGCGCTATCTGGTCGCAGCCGCTGGCCTGCTCGCTCGTGGCCGCCCCTATCTCCTCGGAGTACCTGGTTACCTCACCCACGGACTCCTCTATCCTCTTGAGCGACGCCACGACCTCGTTGGAGAGTTTCAGCGCGCCGTCGACCACGCCGACGTTCTTCTCGACCTTCTTCACCGCATCCCCGGCGTCCTTCTGGATGCCGTAGATGAGCTCGGATATCTCCGAGGTGCTCCTGGCCGACCTCTCGGCCAGTTTCCTCACCTCGTCGGCCACGACGGCGAAGCCCATGCCGTGCTCGCCGGCCCTGGCCGCCTCGATGGCCGCGTTAAGCGCCAGCAGGTTCGTCTGCTCGGCTATGTCGTCTATCACCTCGATTATCT
>JAZGJJ010000166.1 GCA_036482575.1 Thermodesulfobacteriota bacterium | reverse complement strand
GGTAGAGGACACCGTCCTGTGGCTCCGGGAGATGAACTACCTCGACGACAAAACCTTTGCCCGGGAATGGTCCCGCTCGAGAAGGGAGTCGCGTAACTGGGGAAGCATCAAGATAACATCGAGACTCCGGGAAAAGGGGATAGCGCAAGAGATAATCGATGAACTTTCAAGGGAGTCGGCCGGGGAAGAGGAAACCGGCGCCGCCAGGAGAGCGCTCGATGGGTGGCTTAAACGCGGCGGCCACGAGGTACCCCTTGAAAGGGAAGGCGAGATAAAGGCCTTCAGGTTCCTCAACTCACGGGGATTCCCCGCTTCCGTGGCCCTCTCGGTCTTGAAGGAGTCCCACACCGGTACGTCCCCGGAGGAGAGCTAAAGCGGCACCTTCATGAAAACAAGCGACATAAGGAAAAAATTTCTCGACTACTTCGAGAGGAACGGCCACACGCTCGTCCCCTCCTCGGGCCTCGTGCCGAAGGGCGACCCCACGCTTCTCTTTACCAACGCAGGCATGGTCCGGTTCAAGGGCGTTCTGCTGGGCGAGGAAAAGTGCGACTACGTAAGGGCCGCCTCCTGCCAGAAGTGCATGAGGGCCGGGGGGAAGCACAGCGACCTTGAAAACGTCGGCAGGACCGCACGCCACCACACCTTCTTCGAAATGCTCGGCAACTTCTCCTTCGGGGACTACTTCAAGGAGGGCGCCATAGAGTTCGCCTGGGAGTTCCTCACGCGCGAGATGGGACTGCCAGAGGAGAAACTCTACGCCACGGTCTTCACCGAAGACGACGAGGCGGCCGAACTGTGGAAGAAAAAGACAGGGCTCCCGAAAGAACGCATCGTAAGGCTCGGGGAGGAGGACAACTTCTGGAGCATGGGAGACACAGGCCCCTGCGGCCCCTGCTCCGAAATACTGATAGACCAGGGGGAGGAACTCGGGTGCGGCAAGCCCACGTGCCGGCCCGGCTGCGACTGTGACAGGTACCTCGAGATATGGAACCTGGTCTTCATGCAGTACGACAGGGACGCCGCCGGAAAGCTCACCCCGCTCCCGAGCCCCAGCATAGACACGGGCATGGGCCTCGAAAGGCTTGCCGCCGTGATGCAGGGGGTTAAGAGCAACTACGAAACCGACCTCTTCATACCCATAATAGAGCTGATAGAGAAGCTCACGGCGGTCAAGTACGAATACGGCCGGAGCCCCACGGACGTCTCCATAAGGGCCGTGGCCGACCACTCGAGGGCGACGGCCTTCCTCATCACCGACGGGATACTGCCGTCGAACGAAGGAAGGGGCTACGTACTCAGGAGAATAATAAGAAGGGCCGCAAGACACATACGGCTCCTCAAACCGGGCGAGCCCCTCCTCTACAGGATAAACGAAAAGGTCGTGGAGCTTATGAGCGGCACCTACCCCGAGCTCAAGAACGCAAGGGAGCTCATAATGAAAGCCACGAGAGCGGAAGAGGAAAGGTTCCTCGAAACTCTCGACAAGGGGCTGGCCATACTCGAAGAGGAGGTAGGCGGGCTCAAGAAGAAGGGTGAAACCGTGGTGCCCGGCCCGGCACTATTCAAGCTCTACGACACCTACGGCTTTCCAATGGACCTCACCGCAGATATAGTGGAGAAGGAGGGGTTTACCGTGGACGAAGAGGGTTTTAATACGGCCATGGAAGAGCAGCGCCAAAAGGCCCGGAAGGCCTGGAAGGGCTCAGCGGAGCCCGGGGGCTCAGCGGAGCCCAGGGGCTCAGGGGAGCCCGGGGGCGAGGTGGGGGCTGAAACCATCTACTCCGAACTCTCGGCTGCCGGGGTCGCTTCGAGCTTTGTCGGCTACCAGATGGAGGCCGCGTCGTCCAGGGTCACCTGCATAATAAAGGACGGCAAGAGAGTGGAGTCCGCCTCCGCCGGAGAGAAGGTGGGGATTATAACGGAAGAGACCCCTTTCTACGGCGAGTCCGGAGGACAGGCCGGAGACACGGGTGCGATAGTCGCCAGCGGTCTCTTGATAAAGGTAACGGATACGAAGAGACCGGCCGAGGACCTGGTCACTCACCACTCGGTCGTGGAAGAGGGGACGGTGTCAATAGGGGACGAGATCGAACTCGTGCCGGATATGGACAGGAGGAACTCCATCCGCCGCAACCACACCGCCACGCACATACTCCACGCCGCCTTGAGGGAGAGTTTTGGGGAGCACGTAAGGCAGGCCGGCTCGCTCGTCACCCCCGCCGGACTCCGCTTCGACTTCAACCACTTCTCCGCTATAACGGACGAGGAGATAAGGACTATCGAGCAGAAGGCCAACATCGTGGTAAGGGCGAATATCGAGGTGGAGACCGAGGTATTGCCCTACGAGCAGGCGCTTCAGAAGGGAGCTCTCGCGTTTTTCGGCGATAAGTACGCGGATACGGTACGGATGGTGAGCATCCCCGGCATGAGCGCGGAGCTCTGCGGAGGGACGCACGTCAAGAGGACCGGAGAGATAGGGCTTATAAAGGTCCGCTCCGAAAGCTCGGTGGCCTCGGGGACAAGGAGGATAGAGGCGCTCACCGGCGAGGCCGCGCTTCAGGCCGTAAGCGAAACGGAAGAGCTCCTCGGCCTGTGCGCCGCGGCCCTCAAGGTCGGAAAGTCTGAGCTCCCCGACAGGATAAGAAAACTCCTCGAGAGGCAGAAGGAGCTCGAAAAGGAGGCCACCAAGCTAAAGGGGAGAAAGAAGGCCGAATCCGCCACTGAGCTCATCGGCCGGGCGCGCACCGTGGACGGGGTGAAGGTCCTGGCCGTACGGGTAGAGTCCGGCGGGGCGAAAGAGCTCCGGGAGACAGCGGACGCATTAAGAGCGAAGCTCGGCTCCGGCATAGTGGTGCTCGGAAGCAGCCAGGACGGCAAAGCGCTCCTGCTGGCCGCGGTTACAAAGGACCTTACCGCAAGGTTCAGCGCGGGAGAGATAGTGAAGAGGCTCGCCCCGGTGGTGGGCGGCAAGGGCGGCGGAAGGGCCGACATGGCTCAGGCCGGAGGAAAGTCCCCGGAAAAGATCGACGAGGCGGTGGAAACGGC